>JALUUK010000394.1 GCA_027021395.1 Acidobacteriota bacterium | reverse complement strand
CATGGGCCACCAGACAAGCCGAAGGCAGGGGCCCGCACGGCCCCTCACCAACCGGCACCGACGCTCCGCCAAGACCTTCGTCGCCTGTCGTCGCGCCGGCGCGGGTCCTTGAGCGTCCGTGCTCGTCCGTGTCGCTTTTGCCGGCCTGAATCGCCCTTCGCCGCTCCTCCGCCACCCACGCCCGCACCTCGTCCAACGTGCGGGGCCTCGACGCCCTGAACCGCACCAGCGCCGGATGGTTCGGCTCCAGCTTGGGCAGCTCCCGCTGGCGCAAAAAGTCCTCGTAGTCGAGCCGCAGTTCTTCGAGGCTCGCCCTGGCGACCTGCGTCAGTTTCAGCTCCATCTTTTTCGAGGTGCCCGAGGCCACCGAGCCCTCGGCGATGTTCTGGGTTCCCGACCGCGCCGCCTGCACCATCTGGTCGCGCGTGCGGCTCCGGCGTTCGATGTAAAGATCGCAGAACCGGACGGTCACGTCGTAGATGAGCTGCGCCACCTGAAAGCTCTTCAGCTTCCGGTAGCCGCCGTGCTTCGGGATCAGAGGATCGTCCGCGGCACCCGGGCGCGTTGCCTCCCCGCGCCGGCCTCCGCGGACATTCCCGCGCTGGTTCATCCGACGGCCTCCAGAACCCTCTCCGCATCTGGAACACGCAGCTTGCCTGAAATCAGCTTGGGAAGGAGGGTGTCGCTAAGCCGGTCGAGAGCGGTTTGCTCCAGTGCCTGCTCGTTGATCACGCGTTCCATTCCAGGAGATCTTGTCGCTTCGACAACGCGACCGGTTTTCAAGAACTCCCCGTTGTGTCTCACCTATGCAACTCAGTTGCACTTGTGACTCATAAAGTGGCCTTCCGTGATACGCAAACCGTCCTGCAACGCATCCATGATCCTCAAAAAAACCGGCGGCCCTCAACGATGTTCAGCAGCTCGGAGAAAGCGAGGATAGCCCGATGGTTCAGAACCTCGCGGATGCCAGCCTTTTTCGGCGTGCTTTCGCCTTGCAACGCCCCTTCCCCCTTCCGCCTCGTATTCCAGCGCCTCGCCCAGTGTGACCTGCGTTCCTTCAACGCAGCTCTATTACGGTAATTGGCCGCCGGATCCCGCTCTGCACTCGGACCGTCGAAGGCGATGTCCGGACCGAAGGCCACCTGCCAACCAAGCGCCTCAAGTTCGGCCAGGGCCATTTGTTCGATGACGGACTCGGTGAAGCGCTCGGTTATCCGCCGTCCTCCTTTTCCACAGCCTGGGACTTCACGAGCTTGACCATCGCATCAAAGTGAGCCTTGTCCTGGGTCTCGATAAACTCCAACAGATCCTTAAGCACCGACCCGGCCTCGGCGAGAATGGACGGGTCGTGTGCAGGCTCGCCAACGGCGTCGCTGTGCGAGTGCGTATGGAGAAAACGAAGAATCCTCAGCTTTTTTGCCTCATCAAAAGCCGCTCTTTTCATCTTTTTCCACAGTTCACCAGAAATCCCCGGCTGGCGGAAAGCCAGAAAGGACTCAAGAAGTCGCCTTGCCATATTTGGCAAGATGTAATTTTGCTCCAATATTGCCGGTTTTTGAGCAAACGCGGCCCGATAGACGCGCGAAAAAAGATATTGATACTCTGACTCGTAATCCTCCAGCAACGGATCAAGCGGGCAAATGGTGCCACATCGCTTGCCGCCGTCTCTCAAACAGTCAAGCATGTAGAAGCGCGCAGGTCTCTGGCTGATGTCCTTTCTTCTTTGGCCCTGGAGATGGTGAAACCAATTTCGTACCTGACGGAAGAAGTTGAAGTTGTGCGTGAGAACGATCAACTGTCCTGCTTGTTCGGTGCGCTCCCGCACGAAGCCGAAGGCCAGGTACAGCGCGTTTGCGTCCAAGCTCGACACGGGATCGTCGAGCACCACGATGCCATCTGTACGGTCGAATTCTCTGTCCTCTAAAGATTTCAGAAAGTACAGGAGGGCGATGGCCGTCATTTCGCCTTCGCTGAGAGCCTGCGCTGGGATTCCGCCGCGTGTAATTGCGTAGCCCGTGTCTTTGACCTCTAGTCTGAGCTCGTCATGACCAAGGTACTTAGTCGTCCCTGAAGAATTCCAAATCGGGCCGTGGTCAGCTCATCCGGCCTGGGTGGGACTCCAAGACCCGAACGGCCTCCAGGTCTCCAGAACCCTCTCCAGCCACGTTCTGCGCTCCGTGGTGTCATCTCCGGTGGTAAATGTCACCAGAGCACCGAAATAAAATGTCCACTCGGTCGGAGGTGGTGCTACTGCTTTCCTGGTTCCGATCTCTCGGTCCAGGAGGTGCACCATGCTCCGACGGGAGGA
>JALUUK010000393.1 GCA_027021395.1 Acidobacteriota bacterium | reverse complement strand
GACGTGGTGCAGAAGGAAGGCTACACGACGGTGACCGACAAAGGAAACGTGATCCAGCATCCCGCCGTCGGCGTCCTGCATCGGGCGCAGGATACGCTCTTACGCCTGGGGCGGCAATTCGGGCTGACGCCGATGGCCCGAGCGTCGATCGGCACGACCGAGAAAGAGGACGACGATGATCCTCTTAGCGAGCTCACCGCGAAAAGGAGCTGATCGCTACATCGTCTGGACCTGCAACCGATGCGGCCGGACGTGGCGCGAGCCATTGCCCCGGCTGGATGAGACGGTCGCTCCGGACGCCGTGGGCAGCACGATCTGTGACCAATGCTTGGATGAGATCGAAAAGGCAGTACGACAGCATATCGATAGCTGGTGGCAATGTGGGCAAGCGAAGAAACCGTCATGAGCGGGACGTGCAGCGATACATCGACGGAGTGCTCAGCGGCGACATCCTGGCCGGCCGTCTGGTTCGTCTCGCCGTGCTACGGCACGTCGTGGACTTGCAACGAGCCGGCCGGCGAGGATTCGTCTTCGACGAACGACCGGCCATCGAAGCCATCGAGTTCATCGAACGATGCTGCCGGCATTCCGTCGGAACCTTCGCCGGAGAACCGTTCCTCCTGAGCCCCTGGCAGAAGTTCGTCATGTGGAACCTCTTTGGCTGGCGACGAAAAGACACGGGCGTGCGGCGGTACCGCAAGGCCCTGATCGAGATCGCGCGCAAGAACGGCAAGAGCACGTTCAGCGCCGCCCTCGCGCTATTGTTGCTGGTCTTCGATCGGCCAGTCGAACCGGGCGCGGAAATCTACTGCGTGGCCACCAAAGAGAAGCAAGCTCAGATTGTCCACCGCGAAGCGAAGCGGATGGTGCAACGCTCGCCGGCTCTCAGACGCCGGCTGCGGGTGCTCCAGAAGTCGATCACTTACCCGCAACTCGACAGCTTCTTTCAGCCGCTCGGTTCCGACAGCGACAGCACCGACGGACTCAACACGCACGCTGTGGTCATGGACGAGCTCCATGCGTGGATGCCGCGCCATCGCGGCCTCTACGAGAAGCTCACCACGGCCGGCGGAGCGAGACAGCAACCGCTGGTGATTGCCATCACCACGGCCGGCGACGATCGGTCGATCATCTACGAAGAGGAACGCGACCTGGCCGTGCGGGTGCTGGAATCGGCGGTCACCGGCGAGGTCGTCAGTGACATTCATTTCGCATTTATCGCGTCGATCGACTACCCCGGCGATCAACCCTGCTGGGAGTGCACGAAGCGCCGCGTTCTGAAGAAAAGGCGAATCCGACGCTGCCGAGCCTGCAAGGGCAAAGAGCTGGTACCGCCGGATGATCCTTTCGATGAGAGCTGCTGGCCGAAGGCCAACCCGAATCTGTGCATCAGCGTGTCGCTCGAGTATCTCCGCGAGCAGGCGAACGAGGCCAAGCAGAAGCCGACCGCGCTGAATAGCTTCTTGCGCTATCACTGCAACGTCCGGGTGACCAGCACCGAGAAGGCCATTCGTCCGGAGCTCTGGGCGGCGGCCGCCGGCGACCTGACTGACCCGCCCGACGTGCCCGCGTGCGGAGCCTGGGACCTCGGCCGGAGCGACGACTGGTCGGCGATCGCCCTGGTCTGGCCGTTCTACGATGGCGACGGCGAAATCGACCGCTACGAAATCCGCACCTGGTCCTTCACGTGCGAGGCCCGGGCCGAGGAACTCTGCAATGCCCGCGTGCAGCAGTGGATCGATGCCGGGCTTTTAGAGGTTCACTGGGGCGACCAGGTCGATTTCGGTGCGATCCGCGACAAGATTCTTGAGCTCAACGAACAGTACCAAGTGACATCCTGGGCCTACGATCCCACCTTCAGCCAGCAGCTCGCACAAGAGCTGCTCAACGAGCACGGCCTGAACGTGTTCAAGTTCACGCAGGCGGCGAAGTTCTACAACGAGCCGATCCGCACGTTTCTTCGCTGCCTGGCCAGAAAGCAAATCCGTCATGACGGGGATCCGGTGCTCGCGTGGCAGGCCGGCAACCTGACGATCCGCCGCAACTGGCGTGACGAATGGATGCCGGACAAAGTCGCCAGTGACGGCAAGATCGACGCCATGGTCGCCGTGCTGATGGCCTTCAGCGAGTGTCTGTTCCAGGAACACCAGGCCGAGCGGTCAGTGTATGAGGAACGCGGAATCCGAATGCTGTAACGGGAGACAAGGATGGGCGTATTGGACCGCGTGCGATTGGCGTTCCGCGTCTTGACGCGACGAAACCTCGAAAATCCTCGGTACTCGATCGACGACCCGGCCTTGTGGGACATCC
>JALUUK010000392.1 GCA_027021395.1 Acidobacteriota bacterium | reverse complement strand
CTGCGCGACGGCGTGCATTTCCAGCAACGGACGAACGGTGTCTTCGAAGCGGTCGAGCGCTAGAGCATTCGCGCCATCGGAAAGAGCCTTGGCCGGATCTTCATGCACTTCGAAGAAGATGCCGTCGATGCCGGCCGCGACTGCGGCGCGGGCGAGGACCGGTATGAATTCCGGATCGCCCCCCGATGTCTTGCCGAGGCCCCCCGGCCTCTGCACGGAATGCGTTGCGTCGAAGACCACGGGCCGACCGGCAGCGCGCATCACGGGAAGAGAGCGCATATCCACCACGAGATTGTTGTAACCGAAGGTGGATCCGCGCTCGGTGAGCACGATCTTGTCATTACCCGCGCTCTCGATCTTGGCGGCAATCGGGGCCACGTCCCAGGGCGACAGGAACTGGCCTTTCTTGACGTTGACGGCACATCCCGTCGCTGCGGCAGCCAGCAAGAGATCGGTTTGCCGGCAGAGAAAGGCGGGGATTTGCAAAAGGTCGAGCACTTCGCCTGCTGCGGCGCACTGCGCGGCCTCATGCACATCCGAAGTCACCGCCAGTCCGCTTTCGTTCCGGATTTCGGCGAGCATTTCGAGTCCGGCATCGAGGCCCGGGCCGCGCGGCGAATCGATGGAGGTGCGATTCGCCTTGTCGAAGGAAGCCTTGAAAACCAAGGAGACACCAAGCCTCTCGGCGATTTCAGCCAAGGCCGCGGCATGGCGCATGCCGGATTCCCTCGATTCGAGCACGCAGGTCCCGGCGATGATCAGCAAAGGAGCATTTCCACCGCAGCGCACGCCGGTGGCGATCTCTACGGCTTCGGGGCGCTGCCCGATATGGAGGTCCGCCGTCACGGACGATGCTCCGCCCGGTAGCGCGCACTCGCTTCGACGAAACCCCGGAAAAGCGGGTGCGGCTCGAGTGGGCGAGAACGGAATTCGGGGTGGAACTGCGAGGCGAGGAACCACGGATGGTCTCGACGTTCGACGATCTCGACGAGTCCTCCTTTGGGATAGATTCCCGAGATGACCAGTCCGGTCTTGCGCAAGTCGTCGAGATAGTCGTTGTTGACCTCATAGCGGTGCCGGTGTCTTTCCGTCAGGCTGGTCCGCCCGTAAAGCTTGTGCGCCAAGGTGCCCGGTGCGATCTCGAGAGGTGTCGCGCCAAGGCGCATGTTGCCGCCCTTGGTATCCAGTCCGCGCTGTTCCGGCAGAAGGTCGATGACGTTGTGCTTGACGTCACGTTCGAACTCCGTCGAGTTGGCGCCTTCGAGGCCTGCGAGATTGCGCGCGGCTTCGATCACCGCGCATTGCATGCCGAGGCAAATCCCGAAGTAGGGAATCTTCCGTTCGCGTGCGAAGGCGATGGCGCGAATCATGCCTTCGACGCCGCGCAGACCGAAGCCCCCGGGAACCAGAACGCCGTCGAGACCGGCCAGCTCTTCGTCGAAGTCATGTTCCTCGAGCCTGCCGGACTCGAGGAACTCGAGATGGACTTTGATCTGCTTGGGGAATCCGCCGTGGTCGAGCGCCTCGTTCAGCGATTTGTACGAGTCTTCGTAAGAGACGTACTTGCCGATCATGCCGATCGTCACCTCGGTCTTGGGCGATCCGGCCCTCTGAACGAGATCGTTCCACGCGCCGAGGTCCCTCTTGCGGTAGGGAAGATCGAGCAATTTCGTGATGATTTCATCGATGCCTTCGGTGCAGAAGCGCAGCGGTACCTCGTAGATGTTGGCGACGTCCGGCGCGGCGATGACTTGGTCCTCGCTGACGTTGCAAAAGAGCGCGATCTTCTTCTTGATGTCCGAGGGCAACTCTCGATCGCATCGGCAGATGAGAATGTCGGGCTGAATACCGATGGCGCGCATTTCGCGTACCGAGTGCTGAGTCGGTTTCGTCTTGAGTTCTTGTGCGGCCTGGATCCACGGAACGAGCGTCAAGTGCACGAAGATGGCCCGCGATGGACCCACCTCGAGGCGGAACTGCCGAATGGCCTCGAGAAAGGGTAGGGATTCGATATCTCCGACCGTGCCGCCGATCTCGACGATCTGCACGTCGTAACCGGGCGAAAGTCCGAGAATCGCCTGCTTGATTTCGTCGGTGATATGCGGGATGACTTGAACCGTTGCCCCGAGGTAGTCTCCGCGACGTTCGCGCTCGATGACTTGATTGTAGATCCTGCCGGTCGTGAAGTTGCTCATACGCCCGGTGACGATCGAGGTGAAGCGTTCGTAGTGGCCCAAGTCGAGGTCGGTCTCGGTCCCGTCGTCGGTCACGAAGACTTCACCGTGTTGGAAAGGGTTCATCGTTCCCGGATCGACGTTGATGTAGGGATCGAGTTTCTGGATGGTGACTTTGAAGCCCCGCGATTCCAAAAGCCGTCCGATCGAGGCCGCCGCCAAGCCTTTGCCGAGCGATGACGTCACGCCACCGGTTACGAAGATATACCGTGTTTCGTCGCGATTCTTGATCACTCCTGATTCCTTCTTTGCCGTATCGTTTCTTCCGTTACCGGTGGCCGGGACTCTCGTGCGGCCAGCCGTCGTTCAGCGCGATGGAGGTCTTCGGGGGTGTCGATGCCCTCGGTCGGCTCGCTTGCCGGGAGGACTTGAATCGTCCATCCGGCTTCGAGCGCTCTGAGCTGCTCGAGCCCCTCGAGGACCTCCAGAGGCGAGGGGGGCATGGCCGAAAAGCTCAGCAGAGCCTGCCGCTTCCAGGCGTAGACGCCCACATGGGCGCGTGCGTGCGGGGAGGCGGGGATCGGCGACGGTGAGGGCAGAGGCGGCTCGGTCGGCCGCGCATAGGGGATCGGCGACCGGGAGAAATAGAGCGCACGACCGTCGTCGGAGGTGACGACTTTGACCACGTTCGGGTCGAGCCATTGATCGCGGGCCGTGATCGGCGCAGCCAGCGTCGCGAGTTGGGGCGAGGAGTCGGCCGCTCGGTGCGGATCATCGGCGAGCGCCATCACCACTCGATCCAAATCGCTCGGAACGAGAAAAGGTTCGTCGGCCTGCAAACCCAACACGATCTCCGCCTCGAGGCCCTGAGCGATCTCGGCCGCCCGGTCGGTTCCACTGCGGTGTCTTGCGCTCGTCATCCGCGCGTCGAATCCCGCGCCGGTCACCACCTCGACGATGCGCTCGTCGTCCGTGGCGACGACGATCGTCTCGACCGAGGTCATTTGCGCCGCCGCGTCACACACTCGGAGAACGACTTCGCGGCCGGCAAGTTGGGCGAGCACTTTCCCGGGGAATCGCGAGGCGCCCCAGCGGGCCGGAATCACGACCGCCGTCCGAGTCTCCATCAGCCTCCGACCTCCGCCTCCGAAAACGAGATCCTAGCACGCGAGCATGCCGAAGGCAGAGTCCCTGCCTCACTCCTTGGCGGCAGGCGCTGACGCCCGAGCGGATGGCATGTATGCTCCACCCCCGTGAATGAGAGTCGGCAAGAATCACCTCCTTGCTCGTCGAGCGATGCCGCGGCCGGACGTCCCGCGGTCGTGGTGGAAAATCTCTCGAAGTCGTTTCCGCGCCGACGAACGGTTCGCGAGATTCTACGGCATCCGCTCAGGCTTCCGGCACGGGTCGAGGCTCTAAGAGACATCTCCCTAAGCGCGCAGACGGGGGAGATCCTCGGCTTGCTCGGGCCGAACGGTGCGGGAAAGACGACCCTCCTGAAGACGATTTGCGGGCTGGTCCTTCCGGAAAAAGGACGGCTGGAGGTTTTCGGAGTTCCCTCCGACAGCCCGTCGCTCTCCGGGGTGATCGGACTAGCCCACGGTGATGAGCGTTCGTTCTACTGGCGTCTGTCCGCGCGAGAGAATCTCGAATTCTTCGCCCGCTTGCATGGCTTGCGCGGGTCTCGGCTGAAGGTTTCGGTCAAGGATCTGCTCGCACGGGTCGACTTGATCGGGGATGCCGATCGCCGATTTGGAGATTTTTCTTCCGGAATGAAGCAGCGACTCGGAATCGCACGTGCTTTGCTCGCCGATCCCGAGGTCGTGCTGATGGACGAGCCGACGCGCTCGCTCGATCCCGTGTCGTCGCAGCGGCTGCGAGAGTGGATCGCCGAGAAGCTGCACGGAGAGGAAAAGAAGACCATTCTCCTCGCCACGCACAACCTGAGGGAGGCCGAGGAACTCTGCGGCCGCGTGGCGGTGATCGCTCGAGGCCGACTGCGGGTCGTGGCCACACCGCTCGAACTCCGCCGCCGGGGGATGTCCGGTCCTCGATACCGATTCGTCCTAGAGGGCGAAGAGCAGGTCGACCGCTTGGAGCATGCGGAGATCGAGATGAGTTCACCTCTGGACGGGAGAGTCGAGGTGCTCCTGCGCCTTGAAAGCGACACGGCGCTCGACCCCTTGTTGGCCGAAATTCAGCGAAAAGGATGTCGCGTGATCTCCATCGCCGCAGAAGAACCCGATCTCGAAACCGTCTTTCACGAGTTGATCGGCTCGGACGATGGCGGCGATACGAGCGAGGCCGAGTCGTAATGCGACTTCCGCAGATCATTTGGGCTTTTTTGGTGCGCGACTTCCGAGTGGAAGCGTCCTACCGCCTTTCCTTCCTGATGCAGTTCGGCGGGTTGTTCATCTCGACGGTGTTCTGGTATTTCCTGTCGGGGATCTTCGGCGGAAATCCCGACGTCTCGAAACATCTTAGCGGTCTAAACTACTTCGAGTGGGTGCTTGGCGGCCTGATGGCATCGCGGTTCATGACCGTCGCCATGGAGTCCTACGCTAGTCAGATTCGCCTCGAACAGACGACCGGCACGCTCGAGGCGATGCTCGTCACGCCGGCCAAACTGCGGCACCTGATCCTCGCATCGGTGAGTTGGAGCTTTCTCTTCGCTGGAATTCAGGCGGGCCTCTACCTAGGCTTCGGCTTGATGCTTCCGGGGGTGACGGTCAAGCTCGGAAGTCTCCCGGCGGCTTTCATCGCCATCGCCTTGACGGTCGTCGCGGTTTCGGGCATCGGCATTCTCTCTGCCGCTTTCGTACTCTATTTCAAGCGCGGCAATCCCATCACGTTTCTCATCGGAAACTTGACGGCGCTTTTCGGTGGAGTGTTCATTCCGCCAGAGACCTTACCCGTCTGGCTGCAGTGGATCGCCAAAGTCGTGCCGATCTTCTACGCAGCCGAATGTGTCCGCGGTGCGCTCTTTCGCGGGGAGACGCTCACCGAGCAGTTGCCGCGCCTCGGCGCGTTGGCGTTGTTTTCTCTGATCCTCTTGCCCACGGGCCTCTTCGGTGCCCGCATCGCCATCGCCAAGGCCAAACGCGAAGGATCATTGATTCAGTACTGATCGGCGCACTTCCCCTCAGTTGACGCCGGCGCCGGTCAGGTGGACGGTATAGGCCTTGTCGGTTTTCATGATGTGCTCGGTCAGCCACTCCTTGAGGAAAGCCATGACTTCGACGCCGATCATGAAGTTGCCGTCATCAAGCTTGCTCTTGAGTTCCAGAACCTGCTTGACCAGTGCGTCATGCTGCGCCTTGTGCTCGGCGGCATCTTGGTATCCGTGTTGGGCGAAGAGGGCCTCTTCGTACTTGAAGTGCTTGTCCGTGTAGACCACGAGCCCATTGAAGATCTTGACGAGTACGTCGCGGGCTTTGCCTTCGACGAGCGCTTCGTTGAGTGCGTTGATCATGTTGACGAGCTTCTTGTGCTGGTTGTCGATGGATTCGATTCCGACGCTCAGTTCTTCGCTCCAGTTGATCAGTACGGTTGCCGTGGCCATCGTTCTCTCCTTGGTTCCGGTGCTTACAAAAAGATATCCATCTCGTCGAGCGCGCTCGAGTCCGCGAGGTCGGTGGTTTGTTCCTGCGGCGGCACCGCTTGCGGCTTCGGAGACGGCTTGGGGGCGGGTTGAGCGCCGAGGTTGAAAAAACTCACTTCGTCGAGCAGAAGAGCCGTTCGTTCCTCTGTCTCCTGGGAGTGCGCAGCGACTTTTTCAACGAGCCGCGCATTCTCTTCGACCGTCGTTCTTAGAATGGAAAGCGCGCTTTGTGTCGCAGCGACACCGGACTCTTGAAGCGATCCGGCTTGAACGATCTTGGAGGTGAGGGAGTGAGCTTTCTTGACCGAGTCGACGATGTCATGCAGCGCATCACCCGATTGCGTGACGAGCTGCGAGCCGTTCTTGATCGACTCGATGCTGTCTGAGACCAGCGCCTTGATCTCTTCCGCCGACTGCTTGCTTCTTTCGGAAAGACGTCTCACCTCCGTAGCGACGACGGCGAAGCCGCGTCCGCTTTCGCCGGCCCGTGCGGCCTCGACGGCGGCATTGAGTGCCAGAAGATTCGTGCGAAAGGCGATTTCGTCGATCATCGCGACGATGGAAGAAATCTGGTGCGCAGAGTGCTCGATCCGCGCCATGGCTTCCATCGTTTCGGCGAAGATACGCTCGCTCGTCTCTCCTTCGGCGAAGGCGATATCGAAGATTCGCCCCGCCTCCTGGGCATTCTTGGAGCTTTCCGAGGAGGTGAGCGCCAGCCTCTGAATGGTTCCCGAGGCCTGTTCGAGCGCACCGAGCTGTTCGTGGGTGCGTTGCTTCAGCTCTTCGTTTCCGCGCGCGATCTCGTCGGTGCCCTCGTGGATCGCCTGAGCGGAGGAGCGCACGCCGCGCACGACGGCTTGCAATTTGCCGACCGAGTCGTTGATGGTCTGTTTGACTCGGGCAAATTCTCCCATGTACAGGCCGTCGAGCGTGCGCGAGAGATCGCCTTCGGCCACCGCTGCCTGCATCTCGACGATTTCCTGGAGCGGACCCTGGATCGAGTCCATCAGCATGTTGATGCCTTGGGCGAGTCCCTGAAGAAAGCCTTCCATCTCGTGATGGTCGATTCGTTGATCGAAGTTCCCGGACATGGCGGCGACGACGAGGCCCTGCAACTCGGCTTCGGCGGCTCGTTGGCCGTCGTTGCGCATCGCCCAGCGGACGAGACGAAGCCGGTTTTCCTCAGGAGCGGAAAAATGAAGCGTGCCCTTTTCGAGCGTCAGCGTGAAGGAGTCGACCGCATCATCGACGGTGATCTCCTTTCGAACCAATTCTTCAAGCGATCTACCGATCAAAGGGGCATCGGCCTGGGGTGCTGCAAAGCTGCGATGGGCGGCTTCGTTCGCTTGGAGAACGACGAAGCTCCCGTCGACCATGACGACGGGCTCATCGAAGACGTCGAGCCACTTTCCCCAGCTCTCGTTCACATCGCACTCCCCTTGGCCGGGATGGCTCGTGAAACCCTTCACCGAGAGAACTCTCGCTAGAACGTTTCATGAGCAAACCGGGTCACACCAACAAGAGTCTCATCGTGCGCGATCGGGAAAGGTTGACTTGAGCAAAGTCAAGTCTTGGCGACCGAGTGCTCGCGCGGCCTTGCGGTCGGGCTTGCCCAGGGTGTTCGTCGGAATCGACCCGATGAGGCGGACGAGGCGGGGGCGTTCGAACGAGGCGAGGTCGGCGTGGCGGATTTCCGAGGCGAGATCAGCGAGATCGGCGTTCGGATCCCGCGCGCAAATGAGCGCGGCCACCACTTCTCCCCATTGCGAATCCGGCAAAGAGAAGACCATGACGTCTCGGATCCCCGGGCAGCGCCTAAGGCTTTGCTCGACCCGAAGCGGCGAAACGTTCTCGCCGCCGGTGACGATCATCTCGTCGGCTCGACCTTCGACATGGACTCGCCCGACGGCATCGAAGCGGCCGAGGTCGCCCGTCGCATACCAGCCGTGCTCGTCCCGGTCGCTTCTGAGCCGGCCGGCTTCGAGGTAGCCTTCGAAGAGCATGGGCCCGCGACATTGGATCAAGCCGTCGACGATGCGCACTTCGGTGCCGTAAAGAGCTTCACCGGCGGTGGAGTGTTTCGGAACAAGTTCGCGATCGGCGCTCGCGAGCAGCAGCGAGCAGGTTTCGGTGGCTCCATAAGAGAGGGTCACCGGCCACTTTCGATCGAGCGCTCGTTGAAGTACTTCCTCGCCGATCGCAGCGCCGCCGACCAAGACCAAGCGCAGGGAAGGAGGAGGTCCGTCGTTCCCGGCAAGGTCGATGATCTCCTTCAGCATGGCGGGAACGAGCGAAATGCGCGTGATGCGATGCCTGTGCATCGCCTCGAGCAGAACATCCGCCCGTCGATTGGGGGGGAGCACGAAAGGCTTCGCTGCAAGCAGGCAACGCGTGATGATCGACAGTCCGCCGACATGGGCATGAGGGAGGGAAAGCAGCCAGCGTTCCTGAGAGCGCCAGGGAAAGCGTCGCGACGCAGCCTCGGCGCTCGCTTCGAAGTTGCGGCGCGAGAGGCAGACCGCCTTCGGTTCCGCGCGCGAACCCGAAGTCAAGAGCACGGCCATCGGAGAACCCGCATCGCATGACGAGATGGGGGCCTTCGTGCCCCGTTCGTCGAGCGTGCGCTCGTGCGGATCGAGATGAAGAAGCGCAACGCCTAGCCGCTCGCAGGCCGCGGCCGTCTGCGCATCGGACCACGCCGGATGAAGCGGCAAGAGCGGCCGACCGGATTCGAAAACGGCCAGCAATCCCAACAGATGAGAGCGGTCGGCATGCGCCGGTACGGCGACGATCTCCGAACCTTCCGGCCAAGATTCTGCGATCGCGCGAACCTCGCGAAGCAATTCCGAGTAGCTCCATATGTCGTCGCCGTCGATCATCGCCGGGGCGTTCGGAGCCGCAGCAGCGGCGCGTGCGAGCATCGATACCCGAGAAGTCGAAGTCATTTCGGCGGCTCGAAGTGCGGTACTCCGAGGCCGGGTCGGTCGGCGGAGACGATACGGCCATGGGAGATTTGGGGAAGCGGAGCGATCTTCCATGCGGGCCAAGTTTCAAAAGACCAAAGACCGCACGGCCATCGCAACGGTGCCATGCTCAGGGCGACTTCCATCGCCGCGGCGGTGGCGATTGGGCCTTCGAAGGCGTGAGAGAAGGCAGGCTCGATTCCTAGAGCCCGCGCTTTACGGGCGATGCGCCAAGCCGCGAGCGGTCCGCCGAGCCAAGTCGGTTTGAGGACGGCGACGGAGCAAGTGCCCGCTTGGAATATCTTCTTCCGGAGGTCGTCGTCGAGCAGCGATTCATCGGCGGCGATGGCGACGGGTGAATCACCGACTTCCAAAAGGTTTTTTCCGGCAACGGGCTCCTCGACGAATTCCGGATCGTATGCCGCAAGCCGGGCAAGGAGCGCGCGGGCTTCGATGAGCTGCCACTGTCCGTTGACGTCGATCCGCAGGCCACGGTCGGCTCCGAGGATTCGGCGCACGGCCTCGAGACGCATACGATCGCTTTCGAAACGGTCGGCTAGGCCCATTTTCACCTTGAGCGAGGTGAAACCGCGGTCTAGCAAATCCTTCGCTTGTCGCTCCATGGCCGCAGGTTCATCGGGGAAGAGCAGACCGCTGAGCTGAAGCTCGACGGGGCCGGCTGCATCATCCGGCGTGCGCAGCCACTGATGCGCCGCGAGTTTTTGTCGGCGCGAGAGCATGTCGAGCAAAGCGGTCTCGATGGCAGAGCGCGCAGCCATCGAGCGAAGGTTCCACGCATCGAGCGTTTCGAGCAAGGCGGTAGGATCGGAGACTGCTTCGCTCGGCAGGCGGACGGGCAGCCACGTCGCGGCCCAACGTTCCAAAGAGGTTTCGACGTCGTCGAGGCCGTCGCCCGTGATGGCGGGAAAGGGCGTCGCCTCGCCCCAAGCGAGATCGCCGTCGTCGTTCTCGAGGCGCAAAACCAACCCCCGGCGGGGTTCTCGTGCCGACTCGCCCCGCGTGGCGATCCGGCGTGCGGGATCGACGTAAGGGCTCCACTCCGCATGGCGGATGATCACGGTGCACCGCTTGCGATTCCCGCGCCGATCAGCAAGCCGTAGGCCAGAAGGATCTTCGCCGTGCGAGCGAGCATGGTGTTGAGCGTGGGGCCATCGCGGAAGCGGGCGACGACATAGGCCGTATGGACCGCGCTCGGAAGCGTCACCCAAGAGAGCAAGACCCAAGCGGGCGCGAGATCGAAAGAGACGATCAGCAATGGGACGAGCATGGCGACGAGCAAGAGCAGGCAGTATTCGAAGATCCCCGCGTTGCGACCGAGCAACACGGGGAGCGTTTTTTTTCCCGCGCTACGGTCACCGTCGAGATCGCGGACGTTGTTGACTGCGAGAATGCCCGTCGAAAGAGATCCCACGCCGGCGGCGGCGAACCACGCTACGGCGGGAATGCTCAGGGCCTGAACGTAGACCGTTCCGCAGACCGCGACGAAACCGAAGAAGATCAAGACGAAGACGTCACCGAGTCCGTGGTATGCCAAGGGGAAGGGGCCGGCGGTATAGGCGATTCCCGCAAGAATCGACAGGACGCCGAGCGCAAGCATCCACCACGAGGAGACCGCGGAAAGATAGATGCCCACCAGGAAGGCTCCGCCGAAGACGGTCCACATCGCGAGGCGCATCTGCTGCGGATCGAGCCAGCCGGCCTGCGTGACGCGCAGC
>JALUUK010000391.1 GCA_027021395.1 Acidobacteriota bacterium | reverse complement strand
ACAGCCGTCCGCGGGCTCGGTGTCATGGAGACCTTTCGCGAACTCGCCATCGTCACTCTCGAGAACTTGGCGGCGAACGCGCCGTCACCGACCGATCGACAACGACGGCAGACGATTCGACCTCTGCTCACGGAACGCTTCGAGAAATGGTGCCGCCGAGGAGAAACGCCGCTCAGCGGCGGTGAAGCCGTGGCTCGTGTCGGAACGGTCCACGACCAGGAATCCGCTCTCGCCGAACACACCCGAGACGGCCGCCACAAAGAGGTCTTGGGCTTGAACGAACTGCTGGCCGAAGCGGTGCAGGCGAATCTGCAGATCGCGGAACAGGCCGCCTCTCGAGTCGCTCAACCCTCGCCGTCCGACGCCACCCGCCGCGAGCGAAAGACCCTCTCGAGAATGGTCGCGATGGCCGGGCGCCTCTCCGAGCCTCCGGCGCTGCTCCGACTCGCGCTCAACTCGGCGCTCGCCGGCACCGACATGAGCATCGGATCCGTTCTAGCCCCTTCCCGAGACGGATCGATGCCGCGGGAGATTTGCTGCGCCGGCAGAGAAAGCGATCCGCTCAATGCCGTCACCGCCGAGGGCATCGGTTCGGCAGCGACCGGCCTCTTGCAGCGGGGCGAAACCTACCTCTCCCACGACCTACACTCGGATCTCCTTTTCGGCCGTTTTGCTCCGAGCGTCGACGGATTGCGCGGCTTGCTCGCCGTCCCCATCCATCTCGACGGAAGGGTTGCCGCCATGATTCTCATCTACTCCGCACAGGACGGCCGCGACCTGAACGAGCAGGACATGGAATTCGTCTCGATCGTTTCCGGCATCGCGGGCTTGACCTTCCGCGGTCTTCCCGCGGTGCTAGACCGCACTCAGGGCGTCTCTTGACCGCAAGGATTGACCGAAACCAACCTGTAGAAGTAGGCCTTGGCGTTGGTGAGCGCGCTCGCATCGTCGAAACTCACTTCGCTGGTCTCGGCGATGACGATCGGATCGACCATCTCCGGCGACTCCGACCGTCTCAAGCGGTAGAAGCTGGTTTCGGCGGTACTGAGCCATTCGAGTCGAACGTGAGCGTCGTTGATCTTCGATAGCCGGAGCGTAGCGCCGGGTGATGCCGCGGGTGGGCGTGTGATCGTCTCCATACCGGAAAGTCGCGTGTCGTTGTCGTCCATGACGCCGCCGTTGGCGGGGCCGTCGGCACAGGTTTCGTCGTTCTCGGCGCGCAGGAGATACCAAGACTCCTGATCCACCGGTGCGGTGGCGTCGGTGTAAGAAGACCCCGCAATGCCCGACGCGATCAGGGTCGACGCGTCGGGAGTGAATCCGGGGGTATCCCCGCGGTAGAGCGCATAGGTCCCGGAATTCCCCGTTCCCCACGATGCCGCCGCATCCCAGGTCAAGTCGAGCCCTCCCGGCGCGCAGGCGTCCGGGTCCGTCACCGCGACCAGTCCGCCGCTCGAAGGCGGCGCGTCGCACATTCCGCAACCGACGTAATCGGGCAAGGAGCCGTCCTTGACGATCAATTCATCGACGTTCCATCCGCTGTACTGTGTCTGCGAATCGGCCTTGATGTTGAAAGCAACCTGGACGATCGGCTTCCCATCGGCGTAGGAACTGATGTCGAAGCGTTGCTCGCTCCATTCCGTATCGAGCACCGTCGCCCCGGCATTGCTCCACACGACATCTCGCCGATTGGAAACGATGGCCACCCCGACTTCATCGCTACCGCCCGCATTCAGCCACCGGCGGAAGATCAATTCCGAGTTCCGGCAGTCGCTGCACAGAAATCGCTCGGTAAGAGCTTGATTGGCCGCATTGGGTTCGTAGTCTCCGGACCAAGATCCCTGCCCGCTGAGGTCGAGCCCTAGAACACCGTTGCCGCTGAATGCCGAAGTCGGATCCGCGTTCCCCGCACTTCCACCAAGACCCTGCGGCGCACCGATTTCCCACTCCTCGGCCAACACCCAACCTCCCCGGCCCGTCTCGAATCCGTCGTAGAAATAAAGCCCCGGGATGGTCAGTGTATGCAGGCTGAACGGACCGTTCCCTGTATCCCTCGTAAACCCATTGCCGTAGGCATCGACGCCGCCCACTTGGAAAAATACGCTCGAGCATTCGTCGAAACCATGGATGAACATGGTGTGCGAGGTCTTCAATTCCGTGTCTTCGATCAGAGTACCGAGCATGGCGTCGGGGCCGTATTCCAGCCTCGAGGTCGTCGGTTCATTGGTATCCCAACTGACCTCGGCCCACGCCTGTGAAAGCCTGCTCACTCGAACCGACGAGGCCGTGGCGGCGAGGCAATCCGCCCTCGACGTTGCG
>JALUUK010000390.1 GCA_027021395.1 Acidobacteriota bacterium | reverse complement strand
TGTCGTCTTTGCGCCTCTTGAATCTGTATCCAGTTGTCGAGGTTCGCACCGAGATTGGTCGCGAGCTGGCAATTCCCGAAGAAAAGATCCGGATTGGCGAGGTCCGCTCGAAAATCCGCGACGAGACCTTCGAGATCCGCGAGATAGAGATCGACGCCGCGACCGACGTCGGATTCCCCTTGATACCAGATGACGCCACGAATCGGCTCCGCATAGCCTTGAACCAACACGCGATGTATCGCAGATCCATAAAGCGTACCGCGGTGGGTCGGATCCGAGTCCCTACGCTGCCATTGCGTATGAAGATTGGTCCCGCCGAGCGGCGCTGGGATGATGGCTACCGGAAAGCCCGTTTGTGCCGACACCTCTTTGGCGAAGCGCAGCATCAGCGAATGAAAGGGATTGTCGGCGCTGACTTGATCGACTTGATCGACACCGCTGTCCATGGGCTCGGCGCCTCGTTTCCACAGATAGTCATTGCCGAAAAGGTGCACGTTGTCGACGGGTGGTTCGGCCGGAACGATGGTCCCTGAAAACCCCGACATATTCGACTGCCCCGCGGCGAGAATCACGTCGCCGACCGCAATCTCGGAAACGCTATCTTCCGCGAGGAACACACCGCTTTCCACATCGACGAGGCGCATTTCCAGGTCGTAGTTCCCGCCCGCCGGCACACTCGACAGCAGCAATTCGGAAGTGCGACCGGCCGGCGCCGCAGCGAGCGCCTTGTTGTGATCCGGAAAATCGTGCCCAAGCAAGGGCGTACCTGAAGTCGAATCCACGATACGCGCTTCGATACGCGCGGCTCCGGCGCTGCGGTAAGAGAAAGGTACCGGGATCGGTGCGGTATCGTCGGCCCCGCGCTGGTAGAGTTTCCAATCCATCACGCCATCCGGCGTGCGTCGAATGAAGAGATCGGTTTCGGGAAAGAGCGCATTGCCCGTGACCCGCACGACGGCACGACGCCCACCGTCGTGCGAAGCCATGGACAGTCGGCGACCGACGAGGCGATGATCGTCTGTGATTTCGAAAACACCCCGATCCTGCTGCCACGAGGTGCCGTCCCACCCATCGAGATGCAGGGTGGATGTCTCGTTCGGCCCCTTCCTCAAACGAAGGCGGGACCGCCCGCCGGAAGGCAAAACGGCGTCACCTAGATCGACGAGATCCTGAGCACTGCGAATACGCGCGAGGAAGCGACCATCCGCGACGACCTGCACCTGAATGCCCCCGCCGGCGTTTTCCGCGAAGGTTCCCTCCGACCAGAGTTCGAAAGTCAGTACCTCGGTACCCGGAAAACCGGGAACTTCGTAGGTATCGAGATACACGTCGAGATCTTGCTGTGCTCGTGCCGCCGACAGGCGATCGAAAACGTCATGCACTCCCACCGGTCCCGACGCATAGGCCACGCCGAGATCGCCCTGATAGTCCCGCACGATGAAATCGAGCGCGACGCCTCCGTCCTGGGTCATGTCCGCCGGGCGCGTTCCCACCACATCCGTCTCGAAGGTATAAGTCTGAAGATCGCAAGGATCGCCTTCTCCGTCGAGATCATGGTCGATCTGCAGAGCGTTCGATAAGCCCGGGCAGTTGTCGCGATCGTCGCGGATCCCGTCGCCGTCGTCATCGGAACAGCGTATGCGCGGCAAGCGTTCTCTTCCGTCGGTCGTTTGACCGAGCGAACCTTCACCGTCGACGTTCCACGCCGCCACGACGTAAGTGAACAAGGACACGGGTCGATCCGGATCGTTCGCGCTGGTCTGAGAAGTCCGAAAGACGAGGCAGTCGAGATCGCTGCCGTCAGCCATGAGGCCTCGATAGAGGTTGTAGCGCTCCGCTCCCGCCACCGCGTCCCAGACCAGGGTGCTCCCATCGGCTTCGAAACGAAGTGTCGCCCCGACTTCCGGCGGCACCGCTGCCGGCATTGGAAGCGATGCGCCGAGAAGCGCGAGAACGACGATAGCGGAAACAACGAAGTTGGTTTCTTTCCATCCGCAAACACCCACCGGCCCACCTCCACCGAAGATGTACGCCGACTTCGGCACCTCGACCATCTCGGAGTCTGTGCGGTAGAGAATCGAGCCTGTGGTCTAGAGCGTTTCGTCGGCGAGCTTTGTGCTGCTTGGGCACCTAGCCGGTTTCTCCTTGGAGCCCTTCATGAAGAAGCCGGGCTAGTCGTCGCGCGGCGCGGGCGAAGGAAGGGGGCGGAGGGAAAAAGCGAGGAAGAGGGGAATGGCGATCGATACGGCACCGATGGTGTAGACGAGGTGGGATCCGAGGCGCCAGTAGGCCAAACCGGCGAGAATCGGCCCCGTGGCGC
>JALUUK010000389.1 GCA_027021395.1 Acidobacteriota bacterium | reverse complement strand
GACGCGTACGAATCTCGAGGACGGAGAAGGGCTCGAAGGAAGAACCTGGGGCGAGCAGAATACGCTACGGATGCAGCACCCACTCAGTCGGGCGATACCTATGCTCGGACGCTGGCTCGACATGCCTGCGCAGGCCCTTCCCGGCGATACGATGATGCCGCGTGTTCAGGGTGTGCGCTTCGGAGCTAGCCAGAGGATGGCGGTTTCCCCGGGCTACGAAGAAGAAGGGATTCTTCATATGCCTGGGGGAGCGTCCGGTCACCCGCTTTCGCCCTACTATGCGGCCGGACATGAGGCATGGGTGCGGGGCGAGCCTTCGCCCCTTCTTCCCGGAGAGACTCGTCACCGCTTGACGTTGCTGCCCGATCCCTCCGCAGGCCGGCCGACACCCGAAGATGAACCCTGAACGTGGAACACGAAGCCGACGATGGCGCACCACTGCTCGCAACGAGCGAGCCGAGAGATCGGCGCGCGCACCGTCGCAGAGTGTTTCTCGAACAATCGGATCGCAGCCTCGAGCAGCGCGGTGTTGACCCGGTGCATGCGCCGGCGTGTCTTGGTGCTGCGAGCAGTCAAGGCGGCGGCGGAAAAAGCGGTGAGTTGCATGATGCCCGACTCGAGATCTCCGGATCGGAGTTGCGGCGCGTTTTGAGGTGAGCCGCCCGCGACGAGGCAAACGAGCGCCTCGACCGCACGTTTTCTACCGCGCAGCTTTCTAGACCGAGAAGCTCGAGAAGGACCTTCCATCGCATTCTCCTTGGCTCTTCCGTTCCCAAAAACTACCGCCGGGAGTGTGTTCGCCGCCCGAGGGCAGGGCGCGATGCGTTCCTTGCCCGGAGGCAGCCGGTGAGGCCGGCGTCATTCGCGCAGCCAGCCATGCACTGTGTTTTCATAGCATTCCCCGTGCCGGAGCGGAATTCTGGATGCGTCTTGGTCTTCGAGGGCTCCAAGGTGTTGATGAAATGGGATTTGATAGCCGATACCACGGTGGACGGCACGCCGCCGCGGCAGAACGCCGCGCGCAGGGACGGCCACAATGTCCACTCTCGGCGACACTTCGGCCGCGACTCTTCTGCCATGCAGACTAAGAATCCGAGCGCGGCAAGAGCGAAGCACTGTCCGGTATGCTCTACCGTGCAGATTTCTCCCCCGGCGCATTAATGACGGCGCTAGGTGCGAGTGTTCCGAGTGAGGCGGCAGCAGCCTTCGAGCCGGGGCTTCGAAGATGAGTCACCGTCCTCGAGATCAGCCGAAAGCAGCGTCGATCTTGGCTTGAAGCTCTCCGCTCGCATGCAGTTCTCTGACGATGTCACATCCGCCGATGAACTCGCCGGCGACGTAGATCTGCGGAATGGTCGGCCAGTTGGAGTATTCCTTGATGGCGGCCCATTTTTCATGGTCTTCGAGGACATTGATGTCGTGAAAGGGCTTTCCCGTTTGGGCGAGTATCTGCGCGACGACGGCGGAAAAGCCGCACTGCGGTGCCTCGGCCGTCCCCTTCATGTAGAGCGCAATCTTGTTGTCGGCGATTTCTTGGCGGATCTCCTGAATCACATCTCGGCTCATATCGTGTTCCTCGGGCAGGTCCTCGTATTCTAAGATCCTGCTTCGTCGTGGGTTAGAGTGTCGAGAGAGAGCGCGTGCAGCGCGCCTCCCATGACGTCGGAGACTAGGGCGTAGACCATCCTGTGCCTTTCGAGAGAGGATTTCCCCTCGAAAGCATCGCTGACGATGCGAACGCGGTAGTGATCTTGGCCGCCGGTCATGTCGTTGATTTGAACCGTGGCACCACTTAGAGCATCCACGATTCTCCTTTGGAGTTCTTCAGCTGGAAACATGCCATGATCATCGCAGATTCGAGCCCTGCTTTCAATTCTTTCAATCCCGGTGCTGACGCTCCTGAGGCCTGACACGGTCCGCATTTCGGTGTCTCGCGCGTGGTGAAGGGGCGCGCGAAATCTCGGTGGCTGCGCGCGGAGCAAGCCAAGGACGTCCGCAGGCAAGTCGAGGCCGAGTGCAAGGCCGCGATCGGCGCCCGCTGCAAGGAGAGCCGGGACGCATTGG
Organism: Acidobacteriota bacterium; assembly: GCA_027021395.1. Taxonomy (GTDB): domain Bacteria; phylum Acidobacteriota; class Polarisedimenticolia; order J045; family J045; genus JALUUK01. The sequence goes on along the minus strand of JALUUK010000389.1, from coordinate 265 downwards.
ACCGTGGCGGGTGCGGACGCGATCATCGCCCTGCACATCTGCGGGCTCAGCGGCCGATTCGAGGATTTCCGGGAACGACGCTCAGAACTCCGTGAGAAGGCCGGATGAACGCATCTCACAGATTTGTCGTGCACCCAAGAAGTGGTGCAGGACAAAACGAAGCGACGCATCGGATTTCGCGGATTCGCACCGTGCTTGAATCATTAGGGAACGCAGCGCTCCGGCGGCGGAGTGCGCGTTGGGGCATCCGCGGTGCAGGCCGAAA
>JALUUK010000388.1 GCA_027021395.1 Acidobacteriota bacterium | reverse complement strand
CCGTAGTGAGCCCGGATCATTTCCAACACGCCAAGTTCTTCCTTGGTCAAGGCGCGTGCCACTTCGTTCACCCAACTTCCATTAGACGCTCTTTCGATCCCGCTGTCCGCGAATCGGGTACGCCTGCACGATTGCCGCGCACTCCCGGATGATACCCGGCAGATAGCTTTGGTCGACCTCGAACTCGAAGTGGTGCGACTGCGCGAGGTGGTCCGGTGTAATCTCCACCAGTGCGCGAACGTGGCCAAGGCAGTCGACCGCCTCGAGCGACAGTTTGAGTTCGGGCTCGAGAGGATCGAGGGCTGCCGACTTCGTGTCACCACGGAGCATCGCGGCGCACCCGTCGCCGAACCTCCCGATATCCGTGACCATGAGAATCGCACCTTGGACCCAGACACTCGCGCCGGATCTGCCGCAGTGCGCCGTCACACGCAGCCAGTTGCCATCGTCGTCATCCTCGGCCTCGGGGAACTGGCGCCCGTGAATCCAGAGCTGGAACCCAGCGACCCTTAGGTCGGGCTCTCCCATTTCGGCGGGCGTCAATCCTTGGCTCATCGCTCAGTCCGGCTAACGCCTTGCCGATCACCTGCGGGCCGCCGAGCGGACCGTCAGGTTCATCGGCGTGTTAGGCAGACATCATCCTATTCGATCGCGCTTCTCGATGTTATGGCGCGCACAAAGCAATTGAACATTGTCGGCCACAAGAGACGTACCTCCCTTCGAAAAGGGGACAACGTGGTCGAAGTGCAGTTCGTCTGTCGCACCGCACACTACGCACCGACCGCCGTCGCGTTTCCAAACCTCCAGCTTGACGGGCGTGGGAATGACGCGGCGCCGCGTCGCATTATGGCGGGCAGGCACACCAAGATCGTCCTCACCCTCTACCGCGACGAGCTTGAACTTGAACACCTGGCGCCCATCGTTGAGCTGCCGCCAGGCGTCGACAAGATGGAAGACCCCGTTGTACGACCAGATCCCCTGCCGCAACTTTTCATAGACCCGGACCCGCTCCGGTGGCCGCAAACCAGCCTTGTATTCCTCGGCAGCCTGGTAGAAAAGGCCGTTCTGAGTCGGCGAGCCCGCAGGCGTTCGATCCGGTTGGTCGACGCGCTTGGGATCGGGCACACGCGAACTTCGGGGCTCGTCATGGCCCTCGTAGATCAGAACCGTGCCCCCCTCCTGAGCTTCGTCCTCGTAGGGCGCGTTGGGCCGCAGGGACATGAGGATAACGGAGTGATTGCCGCCGAGCCCATAGTTCATGCCCCGCTGCAGGCTGACGCCTTCGCGCCGGCACATCTCAAGGTACGAAATGATCTCATTCGCCATAGTACTGCCTGTTCTGCCTAACGCTGAGCATCAGCGGCGGCGCGCAGCACCGTCCGCTGCATGCTGTTGTTAGGCGACTGCGATCATGCGCCAAGGCCAACAAGTAGGAGTCCCCAAGCGGCCAGGCCGAAGAGAATGCACACGATGTGACCAGCCGACCACCCGTAGACTTCCTGCGATGGGTTCCGCTTCTTCGTGACAGCGTTGATGTAATTCTGGACCGGCACAAGACACAGGAAGGAGGGAATGAACGCCGCCACGATGTTTGCTGCGATGCTCGGAGCACGGCTCATAGTGTTCCCGATGATGGCGAGTATCACCCAGCCGGTGGCAAGTCCACCTGGAGAGAAGGAGGGCTGCTGAATCGCTCTGGCTTCCTCGTCGGCGTGGATGCGGCGCAGGAGGCCGTGACAAAAGAAGATGCCGAACACTCCCCGCCAGAACGGACTGATGGTCAACCCGTCTCGTGCCTTGATGTACCGCCAGTTCTTGTACATCCAGTAGGCTTCGTAGAGACTCAGTGAGACGATGGACAACGTAACGAGTCTCACGGGGGAGATGTAGAGGAAGAGCGGAGCGTCGGACTTCGGTTGGTTAACGTCGCTATCTGTCATGAGGCTCCTCCATCTTCGACGTGTTGTCGCCTAACTTCTATTCAATCGGTCTAGCGAGCAGGCCCGAGTGGACGCTCCACAGAACTGGCGAAGCACTTCGCCAAGCCAACAAACCTCTGAGAATCGTCAACCTCCTTCCTGCTGCAGTCCCGGATGTCCAGCACGGCAGGATGCCCGCTCGTGCTCCTCGCATCCGACGGCGGACTGGGCCATTATCACGCTTCGCAAGACCTTGTCAAGCGCCTCCGATTCTCCCGTCAGTTGCCCCAGGCGGGCCGTACCGCCGTGCGAGCACTTCCATCCCCGATGGCGGATGAATCACCGGACTCCTGGCATTCCCTGAAGGCAATCCTGGAGCGGGCAGGCTTTCCGGGAACCGCCAGGCTCCCTAACGGGCAGGGGCCA
>JALUUK010000387.1 GCA_027021395.1 Acidobacteriota bacterium | reverse complement strand
GATCTTCCTGGGTCCATCCCTGGCCGATCGTGCGTCCGAGGTGGTTCTCCAACTGGTCGAGGGACACGCCGAGGCCGGCGAACGCGTCGATGATCTTCTTGACGCCCTCACCGGACAACAGAGCGCCCATCTTGCGCTCGGCCATCTCTTGCAGCTCCGCACGAAGACCAGGCGGCACGCTGCGCACGATCACTTCGCGGACCCGCCGAGACACCTCGGCCTTGACAACGACGTTGTAGAAGCGATCGTCGGGGATCCGCTTCATCTTGCCGTACCGATCCCGATAGAACTTGGAGACGATGCCGGCGTCTTGCCAGATCCGGCCCTTCTGGTAGTCGGTGAAGGTCGCCTCTACCTTCACGTGGTCGTCGTCAATCGGGGTGACGTCCGTTCGGATCCGGCAGTAGCCGTACGCTTCGGCCAGCGCCTCCGCCGCGCGGATCGACAGACCGCGTGCGAACTTCATCTCACCCGTCTCCGGGTCACGGCCGACCGGCTTGACGTAGATCGCTGCTTTGGCGAACGCCGGGTACGCCTCGATCTGCTCGGCGATCTCGTTCCGGATTGAGACGTGGTCACGAGGCTTCGCCGCGGCGAGTGCCTGGATCGTGTCGTTCTCGAGCTTGAGGATCGCGTAGTCCGGAGGTAGTGCGGCGAGTGCCTGAGCCTGATCCGCCGCCGACGTTTGTGCGAGTTCTGCTGTTGCCATGATTCTGACCTTTCATGCGTCGATAGTGAGACGAACCGATATCACGAAGCCGCTAGGGCTTTGCGCTCCGAGTTCACGAACGGGCAGGTGCGCCAGTACCCACAGAACCGATCACTGCACCACCACGTGCCCGGCAGTGCCGGTGGGAAAGATCCCGCCGCGATCGCCTGCGTGACCGCATTGATGCGAGCCGCCAAGGCGGCGAAGTCCGCCGAGTCGCGTTGCGTTGTGATGACCTGGCGGGTCGTTCGTGTTTTCGTTTGCACCACGCAGTCGAGACGCAATTCGGACGGGGGCGTGTTGCGTTCCCGGACGAACGCCGCAGCGTAGACCGTGAGCTGCGTCGAGACGTCGGCCTCGTCCTGCGATTTCTTTCGGCCAGCCGTCTTGAAGTCGACGACGCGGTCCTGGTCGTCCACTAGGTCGATGATGCCCAGCAAATCACGCGGAGCCTCTGGCAGCTCGAGCAACACACGCTTTTCAACGGCAACCGGCTGATAGTCGGGAGCCTGGTCTTTGGCATGCACCGTGGCCATCTCCGCCAGGTCATCCTTGGCTTCCGACACGACTACCGTGGCGCCGCGGGACTCCTCCTCTTCCGTCAGGACGTACTCGCCGGCGGTCGCCTCCTCGAACGCGGCCACCGCGGCATCGACGACGTCCGACACCGGCAGATCGCGGTGGGTGTCGATCTTCTGCCGCATGTTCACTTCGGCCCCTTTGTGGAACCCGGAGCCTTTCAGCAGCGCGATTCCAGGAGGGATCACCTCGCCTTCGATGTATCGCCGACGGTACGACTCCGGGCAGCGGCAGTACATCTCGAGCTGTGTTGCCGATAGATGGGGTTTCGTGGTCTTCACGTGAGACACCCTTTCGTCTGCGGGCAGGCCGGCCGGTGTATCCTCTGGCCGATATGCCTCGAATCGAGAAACGTGCACAGGCCATCCAATGTCCGGTGCGACACAATCGTCATCGAGCCGCACTCGTCGTAGATCACGGCTCGCCACTTCCTCGCACGGACGTCCCGGTAGACGTCCGCCACGTATTCACGCCGCCTCGGTGCGGTCATCGTCCAGCAACTCCTGCCTCAAGATGGAAACCTCCTTCGGCGCCTCGATCCCGAGCCGCACCTTGTCGCCACGGATCTCCACGACGGTGATCACGATGTCGCCGCCGATCACGATCCGCTCGTCCTTATTCCGTGATAGAACCAACACTGCCTTTGCCTCCGTTACAATGGCGAGGTACAAAACCAGGCCGCGGCGCCCAGCGCCAACCGAACGCCGCGGCCCTCTACAAAGGAGAACGAAATGGACCTTGAGCAGTTTGTTGAAACCGTGCTTGTGCAAGTGCTGTCCGGAATTCAAAAGGCAGCCGAGGCGTGCGAAGAAGGCGAACTCGGCCACATCGATATGAGCGTATTTGATGGTGGTGGAACGACGGTAAAACGCGTATCGTTCGACGTTGCCGTTACAACGATCTCCGAAACGGCTTCCGGAAGCACGGGAGGCGTCAAGGTCTGGGGACTTGGCGTGCATGGCGAGTCTTCTTCCTCAACGACAGATCAAACTGTAAGCAGAATCAAGTTCGAGGTTCCAATCGCGTTTCCGTATTCACGAAACACCCGGAAGGCGAGAC
>JALUUK010000386.1 GCA_027021395.1 Acidobacteriota bacterium | reverse complement strand
TTTTGTCATCGCCTACGTTCCCACGTTGTCCAACGCACCGTAGATCGGCATGAAGATGGAAAGAGCCAAGAAAATCACGATGGCTGCCATCATCACGATCAGCAGCGGCTCGACGACCGTGACGGCCGCATGCAATTGTCGTTTCCCGACACGATCATGCAGGCGGGCCAGAGACGAGAACGCGTTCACGAGCCGTCCGGATTTTTCCCCGACGCGAATCATGCGTAGGTCCAAAGCAGAAAAGAGATCGATCCCGGCCAGGGACTCCGCCAGTGATTTTCCTGAAAGCACGTGATCCTTAGCTCGCAAGCACTTGCTCGCGAATGACCGACTCCCGGCGGCGGCCCCGCTGACGGCGAGCGCATCTCCTAGACCGAGACCCGCATTGGCCAATGTCGCCAGTGATCTCGAAAAGCGCGCCATCACGACGTGACGGGTCACGACTCGAAGTACGGGAAGCGAGAGCTTCATCCGATCGACAAAGTCGCGTCCCGCACCGGTTTGCAGAAGGAACTTCAACAGGAAGATCAGCGCGGGAACGGCGGGCAATACGATGACCCAATTCGCCACCAGAAAATCGCTCGTACCGATCAAGATGCGTGTCGAAAGAGGAAGTTCCGCCCCGGCCGCTTCGAAGAGCGGCCGGAACTTCGGTAGAAGGACGAAGAGAAACAAGCAGGCCACACCGATCACCGCCACGAGAAGGATGGCCGGATAGGCCATGGTCGAAGTCACTTTCGAGGCGATCTCGTCCTGCCATTCGAGTTCTTCCGCAAGTTCCTCGAAAACTTCCGAGATGCGCCCCGTGCGCTCGGAGGCACGCACCGCCTCGACATAGTGCACGGGAAAAACCTTGGGGTAGTCCGCCAAACCGTCGGAGAGCTGCCCACCGCCTTCGACCGTATTGCGAATCGATTCCAGCATGCGACGCACGGGGGCGCGCGGATAGGTCTTGGCGAACTCGTCGAGCGTTTCGATCAGCGAGATGCCCGCGCCGAGCGCGTCGGCGAAGTTCTGAGTCAGCAGAATGCGTTCCTTGCGCGATACCTTGATGCCGCCGAAAGCGTGCTTCTTGGCGGCAACGGGTTGAGCGCGAGTCAGAATCAGCCCCTTGCTCGACAACATCCGAGAAAGTTCGATCGCGCCGGCCGCTTCGGCCCGGCCGGTCACGATGCCTCCACGGCTCGTGCGCGCTTTCCAGCCGAATTCAGGCATGGGCCAAAGCCTCCTCCAGGGCCGCTTCCTGCGACTCCGAGTCTTCGATGCCGATGTCGGCCGTTGCGCGCAAGACCTCTTCGAGAGTGGTGATTCCGGCGAACGCCTTCGCTAGGCCGTCTTCTCGGAGAAAACGTGTCCCCTCACCGGCTGCCACACGCATCAATTCCGGCACGGAGGCGTGGTTCGCCAATGCTTCGGCGATCGCCGGAGTCATGCGCACCAGCTCGTAGATGCCGATACGACCGCGCATTCCGGTTCCCGAGCACGAAGCGCATCCCGCGCCTTTTCTCAGATTCGCTCCTTCGAGCAATGGCCGGCCGAGACGGCGCCAAGTCAATGGATCGACCTCATCCGGCTCCGAGCACGAGGCACACACGACTCGAACCAGGCGCTGAGCCATCAAGCCACGGATGGATGTGCAGAGAAGATCCACCGGCAGCCCCATCTGCATCAGTCGCGGCAGGGTGCCGAGCGCCGATGTCGTATGCAGCGTGCTCATGACCATGTGCCCGGTCAACGCCGCCCGTACGGCGATCTCCGCCGTCTCGAGATCGCGCATCTCGCCGACGAAGATGATGTCCGGGTCTTGGCGCAAGAGGGCCCTCAGTCCGCCGGCGAAACCGAAACCCGCCTTCTCGGCGATCTGCGACTGGCGAATCATCGGCAATTCGTATTCGACCGGATCTTCCAATGTGGCGATCTTGTCTCGGGTCGCATCGAGCGCCGTCAGCGCGGAGTAGAGCGTCGTCGTCTTTCCCGATCCCGTCGGTCCGGTCACGAGAATCATTCCCGAGTGCGTGGCCAGCAGTGCTTTGAAGTTTTCGAGCACGTCTTTGGGCATCCCGATGCTTTCGAGCCCTCGAACGACGTTGCTCTTCTCGAGAATACGCAAGACGATGTTTTCACCGTGCACGCAGGGCATGGTCGACATGCGCAGATCGATCGATCGACGCGATACCTCCATGCGAATCCTCCCGTCCTGCGGCTTGCGAGATTCACTGATGTCGAGATCGGCGACGATCTTCAAACGGGCAGCCACCGAGTTCTTGAGTTCGACCGGCAGCGACGGCCCTTGCACCAAGGTTCCATCGACTCGATAGCGAATGCGAACGGAGTGCTCTTCGGGTTCG
>JALUUK010000385.1 GCA_027021395.1 Acidobacteriota bacterium | reverse complement strand
GCCCTATCCGACCGAGCCGCGCGCTGCGCCGAACGCGCGCTCGCGCGTCTTTCGCGAGGCCGACACCGTGCTGTCGAATACCTCGACGACGGCACGAGGATTGCGGTCACCATCGACGTGCGTGACGGAGTCGCTAGGATCTCTTTCGAAGGAAGCAGCGAAGTTCACCCCGGCAATCTCAATGCCACGCCCGCCATCGTCCACGGAGCCGTCGTCTACGCGCTGCGCTTGCTGCTCGACGAGGAAATTCCCCTCAATGAAGGCATGATGACACACGTCGAAGTGCATATCCCCCCCGGCCTGCTCTCTCCCGGCTTCACCGATGACCCACGGTCATGCCCAGCCGTTTGCGGTGGGAATGTGGAGACGAGCCAACGGATCGTCGATACGCTACTCAAGGCCGTGCGCCTTTGCGCTTGCTCGCAAGGAACCATGAACAACCTGCTCCTCGGCAACGAGCGGATCTCCTACTATGAGACCGTGGGCGGCGGCGCGGGCGCTGGGCCGGGCTATGACGGTGCCTCGGGGGTTCACACGCATATGACCAATACGAGAATCACCGACCCGGAGATCCTCGAGCACCGCTATCCGGTCAGGTTGTTGCGCTTTTCGCTGCGCCGTGGCTCGGGCGGGCGCGGCGCTTTTCGCGGTGGCGACGGATTGATTCGACGTATGCTCTTCCTCGACGATCTGCGCGTCTCGCTGCTGACTCAGCATCGCAAACAGGGCCCCTACGGGCTCGGCGGAGGCGAAAACGGAGCCGCAGGCAAGAATATTCTCGAACGCTGCGATGGGGAACGGGTACTTCTCGAGGGCATTTGCGGCTTCGACGTCGGTGCCGGAGACATTCTCGAGATCCGCACGCCGGGAGGCGGCGGTTTCGGATTCATCTCTTCCCCGCAGACGCAAGAGGATCGAAAGAACGATGAGAACTCGGGTTTCGAAGACGCATAGCTTGCGTACGGTCTTTGCCGCGGGTCTTTTTCTTCTCGCGTGCAGCGCCCTTGTGCCGGCAGCTTCCGCACACGGGGCTTCACGAGGTTTGCACCTACACCTGAGCCCTGATCCATGCCGCGCCGGAGAAGACGTCCGGATCGAGATCGACGCCGCCAAACCGTTGCGATCGCTCCGTGTGGGCTTCGTGAACATGGCGCCGCTAAAAATTCGCCCCGAGAAAGCGACCAAGAAGCTCGCTGTGCTGCTCACCGTCCCCAAGGATGCGAAACCCGGCAGCCTCAGTCTTCATGCCGAAGGTGTGCTCGAAGACGACACCGTGCTACGCGCCGCGGCCGTATTGATCGTGGCGAAGAAGAAAGATTCGCAGAAGCGAGAGAGCACTGCGCATACGGCATGTGCAGCCGAATATCCGCGTCAACACCGACTCTTCTCAACTGCTGATCTCGTCCAGCGATCTCAGCCATCGGCCGCGCTTCATTTGCGGGTATCCGTGCGGCGCAGCCCTTGCACATCCGACGGCGGTTCGTTCGGCGCTCCTCCGTCCTGCTCGTATTCGTAGGACCCGGCATCCGGTCGCCCGACGCGATCAACCCCTTGGATATCCTTGCCCGATCCTCTGCCGTTCACACCCATATTCGTGGCCTTGGTGCCCGCTTTCAGGTCGAGGTTCCGGGGAGCGGAGTCGTCGTGACGCGGCGGCACGTTGAGAAAGGTATCCGTGATCGTTTCTTCCTTGGAGTTGGGATCGCGAGTGCAGTCTGAGCAAGTATCTCCCGACCAGTTTCGCCAAGCGTTGAATTCCTTGAAGCGGCCCGAACCCGCCTTGAACTGATCGCCCGACCCCTGGAAACACACCGTATGATCGACCGGATAGAGATTGTAGTCGAGATCGTTTCCACCGTTTTCCCAGGTCTGTCCTTGAAACTGGAACGAGCAAACCCAGGAATTGTAGACATCGATATTGCGCGCAAAGCTCTTGTCGCTGCAGGTGGCGTCCTGCACGACGAGTTGCGTGTAGATATCGGAGTTCTCGATCGTCAAGTTCCGCGCACAGGAAATCTGGAAATCTTGAGAATTGAAGAATTCGCTGTCCTGAAAGAGAATGTTCTCGGACTGATCCGAAACCGTAATATTGTGATTGTAACAAGAATCGGCTCTTACCCGCCGAATGGTATGACCTGAGGTCGCCGCCGTAAATCCCCAGCAATTGCGACCGGCGGTCACATAGCCGTCCTCGAAAACATGATCGGTACCCTTGACGGCCATCATCGAGGTCGAGGGTAGCCCCCACGTCCCGGCGACGCCTTCGGCGTCGTTGTTGCGACGATACCCGTTGGTCACCTCGAAATTCGAGATATACGCGGCGTTCGTGCCCGTGGTGAAGGTCAGCCTTCCTCCGTGAATC
>JALUUK010000384.1 GCA_027021395.1 Acidobacteriota bacterium | reverse complement strand
CCTCGCGATGATGGCGGACCATTCAGAAGGACTACGATAAACATGACCGTTGGCGGCAACGCGCATTCTTCTCTCCTTGGGCGGCGAGCGGATCCAAAACCACACGCCGGTGAATGCACCGTTTTACCGCCGAGAGAGGCGAGGCGAAAGGACGTCGGTTTTCGACCGCTTAGTACGCCAGGCAAGCTGGCAAAGAGTAGTGGGTGAGAGTCCCACGCGGGGTAAGGCCTAGCCATCCGCCCCGGCCCCGAGTCATGCGTGGTACGCCGCGAGGCGTGACGCGAAGTGTTGACAGGGGAGACCATGGGCTGGGTATTGAGCTGCGAAAACGAGTAACCCTGAGGTGTCGATGCTGTTAATCGAAGCAGAAGACAACAAGCGCGCCCGCAACGATGGCGAGCGAGCGCGGTGCCTCACGCAGTCGGAGACCCCATGCACGTGGAGAAGCTCTTTGCACGGAACCTGGGAGATCTCAGCGTCCTCCGGTGCGGCATCACCGGAGCGGGCACCAAAGGGTAAGACCGTGACGGTGCCATGTACGGTGCTGAGAAGTCGGACAACGTCATACTACCGAAGAAGCAGGCGAACAACGGTCCTACTGGACCGGCGGAGCGTGTGGAGGGAAGGGCGTTGACCAAGGGAAGTCCTCATGAGCCGGTCACGGCCTGGACCCAGAGCCAGACCCCCGTGTCGCCCGGACTGATGAGGGTGCGCCAAGTGGCGCGGAAAGGAAAGGTAGGGCGGTTCGCAGCGCTACTGCACCACGTCACACCGGAACTCCTGGAGGCCAGCTACCGCGCCCTCAAGCGCAAGGCTGCGCCGGGAATCGATGGGTTCACGTGGGAGAGCTATGGTGAGAATCTCCGGGCACGACTCGAAGGGCTTCATGCACGTCTGCACGACGGAAGCTACCGCGCCAAACCGGCTCGTCGAGTTTATATCGACAAGGCGGACGGCACGAAGCGGCCGTTGAGCATCCTGTGTGTGGAGGACAAGATCGCGCAGCACGCCGTCAGTCAAGTGCTGCATGCGATTTTCGAGGAAGAGTTCGTTGGGTTCTCATACGGCTTTCGTCCTGGGCGCGGCCGGCATCAAGCGCTGGATGCGCTGTATACAGGTCTGCTGTACCGCAAGGTGAACTGGGTGCTGGATTTGGACATTCAGAGGTTCTTCGATGCCGTGAACCACGACTGGATGATCCGAATGCTGGCACATCGTGTGGCGGATCGGCGGATATTGCGGCTGATCCGCGCTTGGTTGGAAGTGGGTATTGCCGACGACGAGGGTCGAAGGGAACGCAGCGCATGTGGCCTGCCGCAGGGAGCCGTGGTCTCCCCCGTGTTGGCCAATGTATTCCTGCACTACGTCCTCGACCTTTGGAGCCACAGATGGCGCACCCGGCAAGCCCGCGGTCAGATGATCATCGTCAGATTTGCTGACGATGTCGTCGCTGGGTTCCAGCACCAGTCGGAAGCAGAGCGTTTTCTGAGAGATTTGACTGAGCGATTGCGCAAATTCGGCCTGACACCTCATCCGCGAAAGACCCGAGTGATCGAATTCGGACGTTTCGCGATACGAGACCGGCGAGAGCGCGGGCAAAGAAAGCCGGAGACCTTCGACTTCCTTGGCTTCACGCACATCTGTCGGTACAACTGGAAAGGCAAGTTCGTGCTGACGCGCTACACTCAACGCTCCCGAATGCGCTCGACCTTGCAAGCGATCAAACAAGAATTGCGGTATCGCTTGCATGACCCGATCGGGGAGACGGGGACTTGGCTCCGAAGAGTCGTCCAGGGTCACCTGAACGACTTCGCGGTGCCGGGTAACTCCAAAAGGATCTCAGCCTTCGTGTACCATGTACGAAGGCTCCGGATCCGCTCATTGCGTCGGCGCAGCCAACGCTCCCGAATGCCGTTCTCGCGGTTCGCTCCGATCGCTGATCGCTTCCTGCCACGACCGAAGATCCTGCACCCCTTTCCCGTTGCTCGATTCATGGCGTCAACCCGAGGTAGGAGCCCAGTGCGTTCGTAGCGCAGGTTCCATTCTCGGTTTTGGTCGCCCGCAGGTCGTTTTCTTGTGGTTGCGCACTCCAGAGTGCTCGTCGTCTAGAGCGTCACTCCCTCGAGAGATCCATCTCGGCACGACTGCGAATTGCGGCTCAACGAAGCACGGCGAGCGCGATTCGAACGCGAGCCCCCTCGCGTGCCCAGTACTCCGTTTCTCCCATGCCGGGATCCCAGGAGTAGTTTTCGATCTTCGGAGCGGACCAGGAACCGGTCTCGTCGTCGTACACGCTGTAGGCCATCCGTCCAAGGCCATCGATCCAATCGACCCAAAGACGGCCGGTGCGCGAGTGGATGCGCGCG
>JALUUK010000383.1 GCA_027021395.1 Acidobacteriota bacterium | reverse complement strand
CGGCATGATCGGCAGCCGCAAGAAAGTGGGGCGCGTTTTCCACAGCGTCGGCGTCGATGATCGAAGCCGCGCTCTGCTCGAGAAAGTCCATGCGCCGATCGGCTTGAATCTTGGAGGTCGAGCGCCCGGCGAAATCGCAGTCTCGATTCTCGCGGAGTTGCTCGCGGTTCGCTACGGATGCGAATCGATCGACTTCCTCAGCAGGAACTCGAAGGGTGCGAGCGCATCTCGACACTCGCTCGCAGATCACGAAAAGGGAGCCATCTGATGCAATTTGAGAACGCTTACATCCCCTACGGCGCATATTGGAGCACGCCTTTTTGCAAGTGGCAGGGCTCTCTCGCAGGCTCTCATCCGATCGTGCTGGCAGCCGAGGTCGGCAAGGAGGTGCTCGAAGAAAAGGGCATTGCGGGCGAGTGTGTCGACGCTCTTTGTCTAGGAACCACCATACCCTCCCTGCACGGATTCTACGGCGCTCCGTGGCTCGCCGGTCTGATGGGTATGCCGCAGGCGACGGGAACGACGATCTCGCAGGCTTGCGCCACCTCCGTGCGATCTCTGGTTCATGCCGCCGAGGAGATATCTCACGATGCGGCGAAAGTCTTCCTGGCGGTAACCGCCGATCGTACGAGCAACGGTCCCCATCTCTACTATCCGAATCCGGCCGGTCCCGGTGGCACCGGAAAAGCAGAGAACTGGGTGATGGATAACTTCACTTTCGATCCTCATGCACGCGGTTCCATGATTCAAACCGCAGAGAACGTCGCCTCCGAGTCGGGCATCTCGCGAGAAGAGCAAGACGCCGTCTCGCAACTACGCTTCGAGCAATACCAAAACGCCTGCGCAGACGACGCATCCTTTCATCGCCGCTACATGCGCCTTCCGTTGGAGATCAAAGGCTCGCGCGGCCGCATCGTCGCATCCATCGAAAAGGACGAAGGCGTCTTTCCAACGACGGCTGAAGGGCTCGCCAAGCTCAAGCCGGTGCTCGAAGGCGGTAGCGTGACCTTCGGCTCGCAAACGCATCCGGCGGACGGAAACGCCGGGATGATCTTGACGAGTGAAGAGATGGTCGATGAGATCGGAAGCGACGATGCCGTTCGGATTCGACTCGTCTCCTACGGACAAGCCCGCGTGAAGAAAGGCTTCATGCCGATGGCGAACGTTCCGGCATCGAAATCGGCCCTTTCCCGCGCGGGAATCGGCATCGGCGATGTCAAGGTCGTGAACACGCACAATCCTTTTGCGGTCAACGATATTTTCTTCGCCCGAGAGATGGGTCTTTCAAACGATGCACTGAATCGATACGGGTCGTCTTTGGTGTGGGGCCATCCGCAGGCGCCGACGGGTGTGCGCGCGATCATCGAGATGATCGAGGAATTGGTGCTGCTCGGCGGAGGTTTCGGTCTGTTCACCGGCTGCGCTGCAGGCGACAGCGCGGCTGCGGTGGTTGTCGAAGTTTCCGGGAAGTGACCGAAAGCTCGAGTATGAGTGGGGTTTGGCTTCAGGAGTGAGACGTGGAACTCGATCTTCAAGGCAAAGTGGCGATCGTGACCGGAGCCGGGCGCGGCATCGGCTTCGCCATCGCCGAGGAATTGGCGCGAGAGGGGTGTGATCTAGCGCTCGTAGAACTCGGTCAGGCGGAAGGAGCGCGTGCTCTTGCAGAGCGCATCGAGGGTGACGGCCGCCGCGCGAAGGTCTACGAAGGCGATGTCGCGTCGGCGACGACGGCGGACGATATCGTGGCGGAGGTCGGTCGGGATTTCGGGCGTCTGGATATATTGGTATGCAATGCCGGCATCACACGCGATGCGACATGCTGGAAAATGTCGGAGTCGGAGTGGGATGACGTCATCCGCGTCAATTTGCGCGGGTACTTCACCTTCAATCGAGCCGTCGCCCGCATTTTCAAGCAACGGGGTGCGGGAAAGATCGTCAACATCGCATCGATCAACGGACTGCGCGGAAAGTTCGGGCAATCGAACTACGCCGCGGCCAAAGCGGGCGGCATCGCGATGAGCAAGTCTCTCGCACGCGAACTCGGCCGCTACGGCGTCAATGTCAATGTCGTCGCGCCGGGCATGGTCATGACCGAAATGGCAAAGCAGATCCCGGAGGAGTTCATCGCAGCGGCGCGCGAGGAAGCGGTGCTCGAGTGTCTCGCTACGCCGGCGGATGTTGCCGGCGTGGTGGCGTTCTTATGCTCGGCGAGGGCGGCACATATCACCGGCGAGGTGATCAAGGTCGATGGAGGCCAGTACATCTAGAAAGTTGAACGAGTAGACCACGAGATCATCGCGATGAATTCGCCGGCGAGGAGAAAAGTACGAGATGAACGTTGAAGCGCAAAATATCGAGTGGAAGATCG
>JALUUK010000382.1 GCA_027021395.1 Acidobacteriota bacterium | reverse complement strand
GTCGAGCGCGTGCTCGGCCTTCGCCCAATACGAAAACATGACGGGAACCGTGGAAAGGACTTGAACGTCGACTCCAACGCGATCGCAATCGCTTATTCGACATTTCGGATCCCAGGTGTTCGCGGAAACTTCCCGAAAGAAATGCCCGTCGCGCATCATCCTTGCGCACCCCGGTCCATGATGCTCGAGGTGGACGAAACCGCCGTAGCCGTAGCGCTCGGCGAGGTTCGGCCAAGTTTCCGGAAGGATATGTGTGTGCAAATCGACTTTGAGATCGTCATTCATGCGCTCAGATTACAATGCGGTGCGGAGATTGCTAACCCGGTCCGCCGACGAAGGCACGGCTCGCATTTTTCGCCGCAAAGGCTATTCGGCTTCACGCTAGGTGGGAATCGCAGTACTCTTTTCCGGGGGGCAGGAGATGCGCAAATGAAGCTACGCCGCGTCCTTCTCGCCTCATCGGCCGTCGTTTATTTGCTTTTCGGGGCTCCGACCTGGGTTTGCGCCTACGATCCGGGCTCGGGAACGCTCTATTCGGATGGTTTCGAAGGAGAACTCGACCCGGATTGGGAACGGGGAAACGGCTTCGGCTCGCCTTCGCCATGGACCCAAGCTCAGGATGGGAGCGACACCTCCTTTCTCGCGGACGGCCTAGGGCCGTGGGCCGGGTCTCCGACGCGGCACTGGGCACGACATTACCTTCACCCCGTCCGGGCGACCTCCTTTTCGTTGGCCTTCGAGTATCGCTCAGAACTCGGTGCCTCCTACGTCTTCGACCTCGAAGTGGAGCAGCGCGCCCCGACATTGCGCAAGATCCGCATGCGTATCGACGGCGACGGCAATCTCTCGCTCTGGCGCTCGGAGAACGGAGTGCTCGTCAATGTTGCGGCGACAGGGTCGGGTTTCATCCCGCCGAATGCACGGCGCTGGATTCGTTTGGCCATTGAAGACGATCTTGCCGGGGGTTCATGGCTACGGGTCAGGGTCTGGGGCGGATCGGCCACGCTCGAGCCTTCCAACTGGAACCTCGAATACCTGGACTCTGCCAACACCCTGGTCCGCGTGCATCGATTCGAAATCATCGCCGACGGGCCGAAGGGCATCGATACCTATATCGACGATCTCGATGCTTTCGGTGATGCGGGGGCGGGTGCCGATTCGACCGTGAAGAAGATCTACGTCATGGAGATGAGTCACTTGGATATCGGCTTTACCGAGCCGCCGGACGACATCGAGATCTTTGCACGAACCCACCTAGACTCCGTTCTGCAGAACCTGGATCTCGTGCCGGAATATCGGTGGATGATCGAAACCGGATGGTGGTTCGATCGCTGGTGGGAAACGGCCGATGATGGTCGTCGGAACGCGATGCTCTCTCATTTGAAGTCCGGCCGACTGTCATTGGCCGCATCCTACGTCAATCTGCATACGACGAAGGTAGGGTATGAAGAACTTAGTCGTTCCGTGTACTGGTCGTCACGCATGGCTGCGAAATACGACTTTCCCTTGCGTACCTTCATCACCGACGATGTTCCGGGATCGACGTTCGCGTTGCCGGAGTTGCTGGCACGTTCGGGGATCGAGTTCTTCGTAGGAGGAATGAACACGTCGTTCGGCGGGCGGGTGATCGCGCCCGGCCAGGGCGACCGACCCTTCTGGTGGGAAGGGCCGGATGGATCCCGCGTTCTCGCTTGGACGACTTTCGACAGCTACGCCGAAGGTTTCCAGTGGGGGTTTTCCTTCTTCGACAAGCTCGAAGATCTCTATGACAAGTTGGGGCGAGAGCTCCCCAAGATCGAAGAAAGCGGCTACCCCTTCCCAGAAATGCTGCTGATGCGAGGTTTCGATAACCACTATCAGGATCTCCATGTGCGGAATCTGGTCGATCAGTGGAACGCCACCTACGAGACGCCGGTTTTCGTCTTGGCGACTCCGGAGGAGTTTTTCGATTTCATGCTGGCGACCTACGGTGCGGACTCCTTTCCGGTCTATTCGGGAGACTACGGTGCAGCATGGTCCGGCAGCAATGCGGGGCCGGCGCACACCCAGCGGCGTGTGCGAAGCGCGCATCGTGATGCGCGCTCTGCAGAGGCACTCTTGGCGGCGGCATCGATCTTGGATGCGCGGGAGTATCCGCACGGATCGGTCGACCGGATGTATCGTCGGATGCTCGAATCGGATGAGCATACCGGGGCCGGAGGTTGGCCGGGGTACTTCACACCGGAAGAGATGCAGCGGAACAACGAGATCCACCTGAGTTTCGCTACGGAGGCAGCGGATACGGCATCTGCTCTGCTGTCCGACGGGCTCGATCGCATGGTCGAAGACTTATCGGCCGTCGGCGATGCCATCGTCGTCTACAACACTCTCGGTCGTGCGCGAACGACGCCCGTACGGCAGGTGCTGCCGCAGGAACTGTTCGATCGCATATTTCGCATCATCGACCGGCGATCGGGCGAGGAAGTCCTTTTTCAGAAAGATTCCGCGACGCTCGAAGTGCTGTTCATTGCGCAAGATCTTCCCTCCATGGGCTATGCCGTCTTCGATGTCGTAGACGGCGAGCCGGGCGTCCAAGGCGCGGGCGTTCTAGATATCGGCGAGACCTATCTCGAGAACGACTTTTACCGCTTGGACGTCGATCCTCAGACCGGAGCCGTCACCGGAATCTTCGACAAGGCCCGGGGAAGAGAACTCATCGACTTGAATTCGACCTACGCGTTCAATGAACTCGCTTCGAACGTCAAACAGGAATATGACGCGCAGAGTCCTCCGGTCGCCTTGCCGCCGTCGAATGCAACGACGGCAGTGAGCAGCAGCGGGCCCATCATGGTGGAATTGAAAATTTCCCGGCAGGGATCGGCTCATACCGAGTCGCGCTATCGCCTCTATCGAGGTATCGATCGCGTAGAGATCGTCAACGTCTTGAGCAAAGACGAGATGCCCTATGTTCCCTATGCCGTTGGAACTCGCGCTTATACGGTGACGATGCCGTTTGACACCCACGACTTCGAAATCCGCAGCGAGTCGACCACGCGTTTTCTCGATCCGGTGAAGGATTCGTTCGCGCGCTCAACGGTTTTCGACTGGCACAATGTCGAGCATACGCTCGCATTCTGGGATGGGAACGGCGGCGTGCTCTATGCCGTGGACAACGCCGTGGCGCACCACTTCGAGAATCTCTCGAGCTTGACTTCACCGAGCTATTCCAATTCCGACGCGCTGGTGCTGACCCGCATGAAAGATCGAGCCGACGAATACGAATTCGAGGACGGATCCATCGGGCCGTATGAAATCGAGCCGGGAACGTCTCCCTTCTATGAGTTTTCCCATCACATTCGCGGAACGAGTAGCGGTTTCGATCCGCTGCAGGCAAGTGCCTTCGGTTTCGGCGCACTCACGACAGCTCACTCTCGCTTGCTGCAATACCAGCCGGGCAATCTCCCGGACGCGGTGGCATCCTCTTTCTATCTCGATACGGATGGCGTCTTGCTCTACACGCTCAAGCGCGCTCGCAGCGATCAGGGGCTCGTCCTACGCCTGATGGAGATGGAGGGTCAAGCACGGGATGTGCAGATCGGGTCGGATCTTTTCGAGATCGTCGGGGCGGAACACGTCGAGCAAGACGAAGAGGGTGGGGCTCCGTTGCCGATCGTCAACGAAAAGGTGAGTCTTTCATTGGGGGCCTACGAAACCGCCACCTTGCGCCTCGATCTGCGAACGGCGTGGCTTCCCATCACCTTACTGGTCGACAAGATGATCGCATCGCAAACGGTAGAGCTGCAGTGGAGCGGAGGGAACTCCCCCTACACCCTTTACCGAGCAAAGAACCCGCAGATGACCGAGGAACGCACCGTTTTGCAGGATGAAGGACCGGAGACCGTCCATTCGGATGTCGTGCTCGACGACGGCATGGTCTATTTCTACTTGGTGCGCTAGGAATCGGCTAGGTCAGGGGAGGGAGGGGCAGTGTTGTGCGGGCGATAACGCGGTGGTACGACTCTCGGCGCAAGCATGCCGAGCGAAAAGTAGATCTTGATCAGGTCATCCACGCTCATTTCGACGGGAACGACCGACTCGCGCGGAAGAAATAGGATCCCTCCCGACATGGGAACCGGTGATGTCGGAACGTATACGACGACGCATTCGCGACCGCGAAAGCGAAACAGGTCTTCTGAGGCGGACAGGCCGAGCAGTCCTCCCGTCTCGGATGCGCCGAGAGAACAGTAGACCACCTTCATGGCGGAAAGCTCTCCCCGGCCGTCGTCTCCCCGGAGCATCTCGACGACTTGGGACACAGGTTTGTAGATCGTTCGAATCAGGGGAACGTGGTCGATGACCCGTGCGATACTTTTTTCCATGCGGTTGCGCGCGAAAGTCGTAGCCGCGAAACCGATGCTCCAGATCAGGGCGAGCACAAGAATCCAGCCGACGATCGGAGCCAGACGCTCATCCGAAACGACGCGCAATCCGGCGTCCTGCAAGAACCTACCGACCAAGGTCCCGGGGCCGACCATGACGCGTATCCATGTTCCGGCCCAAATCATCAAAGAGATCGTAATCACGACCGGTAGAAGTACGAAAAACCCGGCCAAGAAGGTCGATACCACCCCCCGGCGCCACAGCCATCGCACGGATCGTTTCATCGGAACCTCGCTATGCCGCGAGCGTGCTCTGCCCGGCTCTTGTCGAGAAGGCGAGGCTCGACGGCTGGAATCATTCTAACCAATGCGACGTACGCGCGTGCACCGGCAAGCGATCGATTGCGTACGCTCCCGTCGTCGTCACTGAGCGGGGCCGAAAATGACGCGGTCCCAGGGGTCCTCCTCCACGTCGATCGCATGGTCCGCATCGCGCTCTGGGGGAGTGATCGCCAGGGTGACCCAGTAGCTATGGCGCTCGATCGTCCACTCGAGCTGCGGATGTGCGCGTAGCCACGACTGCGCAGCCGAAGCGAATTGATCGGCATCGGCGCGTGAGTCCCAGCTGCTGGACAGAACGAGTCTATCCCCGGCGCCGCCGGACGTGGCGGTTCGCCGTTTGCGGACCAAGACCGCGCGGTCTCCGGCCCACCCCGCCGCCGCTCGCACTGCGCGTTCCGGCCCGACGACTCCGGCGAGCCATACCGCAAGACCGACTTCGCCGAATTCGAGAGAGAGCACGGGCCGTTCGCCGGGATGCAGGTCCGGCAACCGCGGGTCTCTCTGTCTCGCGAATCCGCCGGTTCCGTGAACGATGGCTTCGACGGAAGGAGGAGGATGCTTGCGGATGGCTTCGACGGACGCCCATCCGCCTTCCTGCCACCGGCGAGCGATCCATGCCAGCCCGAAGTCATAGGGAAGGACGAAGCGAAGGTGAATCCAAGGCGTGTGTTCGTTCGAAGGAACGATCAGCGAGGAGAGGTCCATTTCTTCGATCGATTGCGGCAATTTCAATGTTTCGTGGTCCGGAGACTGGCCGAGGCGTACGAGATCCGCCATCTGCATGACGAGGCCGGCTTCTCCCTCGACCAGCGCACTTCGGAGCAGCGCAGCATCGAGCGAGCGTTGCACGAGGGGAAGATCGAGCCATTCCTCGAGAGGGGAATGCTGATCCACGAGGGCATGTGTCAGTTCGTGGAGCAGGATCAATCGCCGTCGTTCGGGATCCAATGCTTGCGGAGCGGTTTTCGATGATGCAGCACGGGTGTCTTCATCATCGATGACGTAGAGGCGTTTTGCGCCCGAGTCGTAGAAGCCGCCGAGCTGCTCATGGAAAAGATCCCAGACGAGGCTTTCGAGCGAGCGTTCTTGGGGGACCATTCCCATCACGGATAGGATGCGGTGGAGCGGCTCGTCGATTTCCGTCGGTACCGCACGCCGAAACTCGCGCAGCATCATTTCTACGCCGTCTCGGCGGGGAATCGTTTTCCATTCTACGGGGTGCAAGAAGGTTTCTTCACGAATTTCTTCGACCCGCGCTGCCAACTGTTCTTTGGACCAGATGGTCTGGGCCATGGAGTGCGTCAGCGGGACGAGTGCGAGCGCTATGATGGAAAGATGCGCGAATCTCATGGGAGCTGCGACCCGGGAAGGGGTCGCGACTTGGAGGCTGCCGCCGCGCTGTTTCGGCTCGCCGGTCCGCAATCGCTCGCGCAGGACGATGGGCTCGAGTCCATCGGTAAGCTGCCCTCGGCCGCCATTTCCCGGATCTTCGCGATCAGAGCGTCTTGATTGCAGTATTCCGACGGAGCGCCGCCCACTAGCGGGCGGGCATTGGTGCACCCACCCCAACAGTAGCCGATGACCGGGCACGTGCGACAAACCGGATCGGAAAGCGCCGGCATGGTATCGACGGCCATCCGGTGATGTCGTTCCAGCAGATCTTGAATGGGATCATCGAGTGCGCCCAACGTTTCCCAGTCGTAGTAGTCGCTGACGACGGATTCGTCGGCATCGATGATGAGATTGTGGCCACCCCGAAACTTGCAACAGGCCTGATGCCGCAAGGTGGGATGTTCGAGCGATGCGCGAAAGCTTTCCTGCGCCTTCATACCGCTTTTCGTCGGGTGAATCGATCCGAAATGAATGCGGTCGTAGCGCACACCCACAGCCATCAAGGCGCGGTAGAAATCCGCCATATTTTCCAAAGTAGAGTATTCATCCCGAATCGCCCCTTGAACCAGGACCTTGTCGATCAGGCCGTGAGAATTCAATTCCTCGAGGAAGGCCATCGTACGCTGATACGGATTGAACTTGGCGCGATGAGCCTTGCGCTGTGTGTTGTTCAGCTCTTCCGCCCCGTCGAGGCTCACCGTGATGTCCTGCATCATGCGAAGCAACTCTAGATGGCACTCTTCGAGTCGCACGGCGCCATTGGTGGTGATGTCGTACAGGGCGTCGGGGAAGATACTTCGAGTGGACTCGACTAGGCGGCGGCAGAGGTCGGTATTGAGGAGGGGCTCACCGCCGAGCAGGGAGAGTTTGAGGCGCTTGACGTTTGGACGTGCATCGTGATAGCGACGAACGAAATCGGCGAGACGTTCGGGATCGATCGATGCGGCATCTTCGCGCTCGAGTCGGTGAATGACGGTGCAGTGCGTGCAGCGGAGATTGCATCGCCAAGTCACGATTGCCGTCAATGTCAATGTTTCGCGTGCCTCGAAAAGGCGAGAGAGCAGGGCTTCGTGCTGCTGTCCATCCAGAAAGAAACCGGCGCGCAACTCCGAACGATCGGCATCGAGCGGCAACGCTTGGCGGGTGATCGTATTGAACCAGACCTTTTCCGGGTGCGGCGAGCTCAGGTTCCTGCTCGTTTCGATGACATAGGCACCGAGTCTTTCATCGTGATTGAGAGCGGGAGTGCTTCGGGGCAAGCGGGTCACAGCATCACATCTCGGCAGGTTTGGCAGGATGCTTTAGACCTACGTCTGCGTCAGCGGCCGAATATCTGACCGGGCTCGTGGTCCGCCCGGTGAAGAGATGTCGCAGAATGCCGGCTAGGTCGTCGAGCACCGTATAAAAGACAGGAACGACGATCAAGGTCAGGGTGGTGGAAGAGAGCAGCCCGCCAACGAAGGTTCGACCGAGACCGGCGTAGGGAATGCCGACGAAATTGGCACGGCCGAGCGTCATCGGGAGCATGCCGAAAATCGTCGTCAGCGCGGTCATGAGGATCGGGCGAAAACGCAGTCGGCCGGCTTCGAGAATGGCCGCCTGCCGGCTCATTCCGGTACTGCGTAGGTGATTGATCAAGTCGACTAGTACGATACCGTTGTTTACGACCAACCCGGCCAATAAGACCAGGCCGATGGCCGCCATCATGTCGAGCTTGGTGTTCGTTGCCCAAAGCAGCCAAAAAACACCGATCCACGAAAGTAGAATGGACGGCATGACGGCGAGCGGTAGCAAGACGCTCTCAAAGAGAAGTCCCATGATCAAATAGATGAAGACGATGGATAGGCCTAGGCCGAAAAACAGATTGCCGAGGTCCTGACGTTCCCAGCGCATCCGCGAGCCGAAATCCCATGTGTATCCGCGAGGGAGTTCGAGTTGGTTCATGGTAGCGCTCACAGCCGAGCGAAGGTCGCGAAGACTGCTTCGGGTGGTGTTGAGCTTGATGTTGAGCACGGTCCGCCGATCTCTCCGCCGGATGTCGCCATAGCCCCGAGTGATGTTGAGATCAGCGACGGCCTCGAGCGGTATGGGTTTACCGGAAGCCGACGGGAGGTGCATGCTCGCGAGGCGGCGGATGCCTTGGCGTTCCCGCTCGGGGAATTGCACGAGAATCTCGACCTCTTTTTCTCCATCGCGGTAGCGGGGCAGCCTCTGCCCTCGCAGGGCCGTCGCGACGGTTCCGGTGATCACCTCCGGGCGAATTCCGTATCGCAGTGCGCGCTCGCGGTCGATGCGGATACGGACTTCTTCTAGCGCATTCTCTAGGTCGGGTTCCACCGAGATCAACCCGTCGAGCGTGCGCAGGCGCCGTTCCGCTTCTTCGGTGAAGACGGCGAGCGTCGCCGTATCCTCTCCATAGAGGCTGACGGAGATCGAAGCATCGCTTCCGGAACCTCGCTGCCAGTTGACGAAAAGCTTGACTCCCGGAGCGGTGGGGACGACTTCTTTGAGTCGTTCTGTCGCCTCTTCCACGGATACGTCGGTGAGATCGGCATTTTCGAGAATGACGTGGACCATGCCTCGGTTGTGCCAAAAACGCGTTCTCAGGTGGCGAATGTCGAGAGCTTCTCTTTCCTGGTCAAAGGCTTGCTCGACCTTTTGAAACCATTTGTCGGCCTGTTCGAGGCCGTAGCTGTTCGGGAGGTTGAACCAAAACGACACTTGGCGGCCGCCTTGCTGGCGGCGGCCCTGGAGCGAGGTCTCGGTTCCTTGGTACGGCCAGTAGGTCGCACCGACGGTCGCCACGACGATGACCAAGACGAGGCCCCGGTTGAGGAGGGCGAAGTCGAGCGCGCGGAGGTAGAAACGATGCAGCGGGTCCATCACGAGGCGATAGACACGTTCCGCACTGCGGGAAAGAAGGTTCGGCCCCTTCGGTCGGTGCGTCGTGTCGTCCCGAAGAAGGCGTGATGCCGCAAGTGGTACGAAGAGCAAAGCGACGACGAGCGACGCGGCGATGGAGAAAATGATCGGCACCGACAGCTCGAGCAAGAAGAAGCGCATCATTCCTTCTTCGCTCATCAGAATCATCGGCAAAAAGACCGCCATCGTGGTGATTGTCGCCATCGTCAATGCCAAAGACACTTCCGCCGCACCACGCAGCGCAGCTTTTCGCGGTGCCATTCCCGAGCGCCGGTAGCGGTCGATGTTCTCGCTGACGACGACGGCGTTGTCGACGAGCATGCCCGTGCAGATGATCATCCCCATCAGCGATACGAGATTGAGCGTCTTTCCTGCGAGGTACATCACCACCAGCGCGGAAAGTAGGGAAACCGGTATGGCGAGTGTGATCAAGAAGGTGACGCGGGCCCTTCTCATGAAGAAGTAGAGGATGATGATGGCGAACAGACCGCCGATGAGCCCAGCATCGCGCAGTTGGCGGATGGATTCACCGATGACCTCGCCTTGGTCGAAAAGGATTTGAAACCCTCCAGCCGCTTCGAGTAGCTTTTCTTCCCGGGAGATGGTTTCCATCTCGGCGATGGCTGCGGAGGTGACTTCGACCGTGTTGGCAGAGCTTTCCTTGAAGACCTCGATCATCGCCGCCGGTTTCCCGTCGAGGCGTCCGGCTCGTTCCGGAGGAGGGTGGGCGTAGCGAACGGTCGCAACGTCTCCTAGTCGCAGCCCATCATCTCGAATCGGTAAGCGCGAAATTTCTTCGATGGTGTCGAATCGGGCAACAGATCGAACGAGCAGGCGGCGCCCTCCGTCCTCGAGATCTCCGGTCGAGAGCGCGAAGTTGGCCTCGCGCAGGGATTGGACCATTTGCCAGAGGGAAATCTTGTGGCTTTCGATCTTGTCGCGATCCGGCTCGATGAAGATCTGCTTCTCGTAGACCCCTTCGAGATCGACTTGAGCCACACCGGGCACACGCTCGAGGCGCTGAGCGACACGAGTGCGCAAGAACCAATAGGGGTCATCCATCGATGCCGGGATCGTGATGGCGATCTTCAGGGGGGCATCATCCGCAGGATTGAATCGACGGATGCGGACCCTCTCGACCTCTTCGGGCCAGGTGGTTGCGGAAAGCCTCTCGATACGGTCGGCCACCTCGTTGTAGGCATCCTCCATCTCGATGGATTGAAGGAACTGCATCCAACAACGTCCGCTGTCCCCCGAGGCTTGACAGTTGAGTTCTTCGATACCGCGCACCGTGAAGAGCTGATCCTCTAGCGGCTTGATGATCTTGTCTTCGACTTCCGACGGATTGGCTCCGGGGAAGGGTACGAAGACCATCATGAACGGCGGATCGAAGCCGTCCGGCATCATCTGTACCGGCAGGCGAGAGAGCGAAACGGCGCCGAGAATCAGAAGCGCGATCAGTAGCATCACGACCGTCACCGGCCGCCCGACGGATGTTCGGGGGAGCCAAGTCGTGATCCCGCGGGGGGCCGGCTGATCGCTGTTCATCGTGCGCGTTCCTCGAGTGGGGCACCGGAGGCGAGAGCGGAGCGCCCTTTCTCGACCAAATGATACAGCGTCGGGAGCACGACCAGGGTAAGAACGGTGCTCGTCACCAAGCCCGCAATGACGGTCAGCGCCATCGGCG
>JALUUK010000381.1 GCA_027021395.1 Acidobacteriota bacterium | reverse complement strand
ACAGGCAACAGCCAGCTCAATCCAGCCAGCTTCGCTCGACCGAGATAGTCCGTGATCGAGCCCAGACTGACCCCGCAGGTACGAGCAATCTCGCGATGGCTCAGACCCGCCTCCCACTTCAGACGCAGTATCTCGCGTGTCTTCCTCATTGACGGTCTCTTGCCAGCCATCCAGACCTCCGTCATCCAACTCGAAAGTCTGAGGGTGCCACGCCGTCGATGAGTGTTCAGATAGACCGGAATCGGTGTTCACGTTGACCGGAATCACTGTTCGAGATCACCGGAATCCCTGTTCACCTTACCCGGAATCGCTGCTCAGATTGAACCGGAATCCCTGTTCACCTTCATCCGGAATCAGTGTTCAGATTGGACCGTACGGCTGCTACTCGAGCAAAGTGGGGGAATATGCTCCCATCCCACCGCGGACGAGGATCTACGCCGCATTGGAATCGCAGCGGCACCCGCGGTCATCGACGTGATGAAAGCCGGAAGTGATGGGTCTGAAGATCTGCTCTTTCTGCTCGACGAATGGGGACCCGAGGCGATCCGCGCCGCCGCGCCCGTCCTTCGAAGCTGGCTCGACATCGGTGGAACCCAGGCACTCGACGCGGCCGATCGCCTAGTGAAGATCGGCGAACGACCGCCTGAGCAGGCGGCGAAGGTCTATCTTCGAGAGCTGTACAGCGCCGGCCCCAGCATTCGATTGCAAGCTGCCGAGGTCCTGATCACCACCGGCGGCAAATCATGTCCTCCCGCGCTCGAAATGCTCGACGCAATGGCGCAGCAGCACTTCAAGTATCTCGGTGCGCAAGCATCCGCCGCCCTCGAGGCCGGCTGCCCCTGACGCGCAGTTCCGAGCGCCGTTCCCCTCCGGACCGCCGAGTCGCACTCGGCAAACCGTTCATCAGACAGAACTCTGATCGTAGTCGCAAAGGGGCAGCCTTTCGATGTAGGTCGCAACGGCTTCGAAATCGCATCCGGTCCCTTCGGGGGTAAACGATCGATAGCCGACGTCCCCACGAGGTTCCCATCCATCAAAACGCCGGCCCTACGAACCCGAGAAAAGACATCCCGGGCGATCTCCAGCCTCGATTCCGACGCCGGAAGGCACTCGTGCGTCAGGGCTGTACCTCGATCGTGATTCTTGACATCACTCGCCCATCGGAGTAAGCAGATACCCATGCCCGTTCGTGGAGAAACACGACGATGTTCGACAAGTCGATCTGGACGACGGCTGCCTGGTCAACGATAGGTAAGTCTCTCTCTGCGGGTTAGCAGTGATGCCGGCCGGCACGGTACCGCACGCGACGGCTCAACTGATGCCACCGATATGCGATACGGTGACCTGCCCCAACCCCGGCTGCTTCCGCCGCCCCACCGTCATCGGCGGAATCGGCTGGATGGACGACGGCTCCGACTGTCCCGCCGGCTCCACTTCCGATATTTCGGCCTGCGACCGCTACTGTGAGTTCACTGTACCCGACGACAGCGACAACCAAACAGTCTTCCGTGGACAGAAAGGTCAGTGGGGCGTCTGGAGCCACGAGGCGACTTACAGATTGCACGTGTTTCGCGCCGGTAGTGAGCCGGGAAGCTGAGTGGGTCGGCCATGCGCAGGTCGCTCGTGTCATGCTGTTCACTCCCTCTCGCTGTCTCGGTTGTTTGGGGAGGTGCACATGCGTTCGAGCCGGCGGTCGATCTGGCCACCGCGACGGACGTATTCACGATGACGGCGGCGGACTTCGGCGACCGCTTCGGCATTCGCGGTACACACTGCGACGTCAGCGCCGATGGGCTACTAGATCTCGTGCTCGGCGCCGATAGAGGCGACGGCCCACTCAACACAATGAGCGCGGTAGGCGAAGCCTATGTGTTCCTCGGGCGTCGCGGGGCATGGTCCGGCACGCAGGACGCAACGAGCGTCGCCGAAACGGTGATCTACGGAGAGGATAAGTATGACTCGCTGGGACAGACGGTGATCTGTGGCGATGTGGACGGCGACGGCTTCGACGACGTTTTGCTCGGAGCCCGGCAGGCGAACGGTCCCGGCAACGATCGTTTGACGGCCGGGCAAGTGCATATCGTGTTCGGGCGCGCCGTGATGCCCGCGTCGATCGATCTCGCGACGGAGCCGTCGACGGTGATCTGGGGCGCGGCGCCGGATCATGGTGTCGGGGGTCGCTTCGCGGTGGGCGACATCGACGGCGACGGCTTCGATGACGTGATCATGGGAGCGGTCTGAGCGCGAGAGAGTTCTGCCAGAAGGAAAAGCTCGTCAAGACGAGTCTCGAGCGCTGGATCAAGAGGCTGCAAGCCGACGAGAGGAAGGCTCGCTTTATCGAAGTTCCGTCGGCTCCTGCGAAAGAGGATAGGCCCTG
>JALUUK010000380.1 GCA_027021395.1 Acidobacteriota bacterium | reverse complement strand
GGCGTCTCGATGCCGGATCGGGAAACTCTGTCTTGGACTTCAGCTACGGGTGCTGCGGGATACCACGTCTATCGCGGCGATGCGGCGGGGCTCGCTTCCGGGGCCGGCGACTGCTCCGCAGGATCGGTTCAGGGGACGTCTCTTACCGTATCCGATATTCCTTCCCCCGGAACGGCCTTCACCTTTCTCGTCTCCGCTTTCGACCAAACGGGAGAGGGCACGCTCGGCACCTCGTCTTCCGGCGATCCGCGGACCCAGAGCGCGGCTTGTGTTCCATCGCGACGGATCTTCCGCCCCGTCGGCAACGAGCCGGCGTTCGACGGTTTCGAGAACTGGCCCTTCATCTTCATGCCCAAGGAGGTCGTGGCCGCCGCCATGAAGAAGTCGAGCAAGCAGCACCCTCGAAAACCCAGCGTTTCCGTGGTGGCCGCTACCGGCGAAGTGGTCGTTCGGCAGACCGATCTCGAAATCCCAGGCAGAAGCAAGGTCCGCGTCGGCGGCACCCTCGTCGTTCGAGGCAGTACGGCAGGATCTCCCGTTTGCAGTGATGATGATTCTAGTGATGATTTTAGTGAGGATGATTCTAGTGTTGATGATATGAGTGATGATGATTTTATCGATTGCCTGAGTTGGAGCTGGGGTCTTCGGCGGACTTATCGCAGCCGGGTGAACTGGGACGGTCCGTTGGGCCGCGGATGGTTTTTCTCGGATGCCGAACACCTGCGTGCGGCGAGCGGCGGCGACGTGGAGCACTGTACCGGAGACGGGCGTTGCGAAATCTTCGCCTCCACGGCTGGAGGGTTCACTTCTCCGAGGGGGCAGTTCGCGGTGCTTCGACAGACCTCGAGCGGCGGTGAGAATCGTCTTCGATTGCGCGAACCCGATGGTACCGTTCGCACTTTCTATCCGCTCGACGGTTCTTCCGTCGCCGGTGCGCTCGAGCAGATCGAGGATACGACCCGGGGAGTCGTCCGTTTTCTCTACGACCATCAAGGATTGCTCACGACGGTCGTCGACAGCCTCGGCCGCAGTATCGACTACAGCTATGATACCAACGGGCGTGTGACGCGCGTCAGTGATTTCGACGGTCGCGCGGTGGTCTTCGAGTACGACACGGAAGGTCGGCTCGTATCCGTACGCTCGCCGACGGTTACAGGTACTCCCAACGGCAACGACTTTCCCAGCGGCAAGACGACGACCTACAGCTACTCCAGCGGCATGGCCGACGAGCAACTCAACCACAACCTGTTGACCATCACCGATCCGCTCGGTCAGACATGGCTGACGAACACCTATTCCGCGGATCCGGACGACGCCGCCACCGGAACGCTCACCTTCGATCGCGTGCTGCGCCAGGATATCGGCGGGACGAATGCATCGGGCATTCCCGCCGGCGGTGCCGTCACCTTCTCGTATGGCGCGCTCAACCCCGGAGCCGATCCGAACCTTCCGGACATCGATCGCAGACAGGCCATCGTCACCGATCCGAACGGAACGGTCGTAGAGCACATTCTCAACGCCGACGGGAAGGAATTGACCCGCATCGTGCGGACACGTGGCGTTCGTGCAGATGATCCCCCGAGTTGGACGACGGAATCGCGTTACAGCAAGGATGGACTGCTGCTTCAGGTGGATCTTCCCGGCCGCGGCACCGTGGCCCACGTCTACGATTCGGCCGGTGCCGATCGCTATCGTCAGGGGAACCTGATCGAGCTTCGGCTTGTGGCGGACGCCACGCGAGGTGACGGACACGGTGGCGCTCAGCCTGATCTGGTTACGACGTGGGAATACGAGCCTCTCTACAACAGAGTCGTGCGCATGACCGACCCGAGAGGCAATGATTCTTCATACGTCCCGCAAAACGGTGGTGCGTGGTCTGCGGCTCGTTATACGACGACATGGAAGTACGACTATCAGGAAGGAGATCCCGACCTGAACGGCGTGAACTCCTACGCCGCGGAATGGGGAATCGATTTGACGACGGCGGAAGTGAATCTGGGAGATCTCAACGGGGACGGTCGCGTCGATCAGATCGGCGGATCGCCCGTTCGTCGCGACGATCCCACCGTAGAGCTCGACCCTGCGGGAAATCAAGCAGGAGTCGAGGGAGATCCCCAGCAAGAAGTCGTGACACTCTGGCGCCACAACGACTTCGGGCAGGTGGTGACGCGCGTGGATCCGACAGGTATAGAAAGCACTTTCACCTATCATCCCGAAAGCGATCCCGACGGGGACGGTATCCCGACGCCGACTCCACCCGATGGACGCACGCTCGATACATCGACCGGAGGCTACCTCCACCGGCGGAATCAGAGCGATCTGGAATTCCTGCGTCGCCTCTACGACCCTCGCGGCAACCCGACCGATGACATCGACG
>JALUUK010000379.1 GCA_027021395.1 Acidobacteriota bacterium | reverse complement strand
TCAGGAATATGCGGCATGGATCAAGACCTTGGATTCTTAGGACATGACTGATTGTATATGGACTATCTGGCCATTCCGGCGAATCTGATCACTCGATGTTCGAAGCATTTGCAGGATAGCTCAGTCTCATCCCCAAGGTGAGTGAATTGGGATCGTAGATTGAGGGGTTTTCCTCGTGGTGGTTGAAAATGCCAGGGAGCGGAGTTGCTCGATCAGTTGGAGCGCCGTAAAGCGGAATCCGCGGAAGGTACGGCCGCGACGACGACGCGCATCGACGAATTCGTCCGTGCGCCGTTCGTCGAGATCGCGGACGGCCATTTCCTTGTTTTCCATCCAGCGCGCCAAGCCGGAGAGCACCCACAGCTTGTATCGGATGGTCGGGACCTCGTAGCCGAGGTCGACGAGCAACGAACAGATCTCGCCCAGATGGGCTCCGAGGACACAGGATCTCAACCGCTGCGCGGCGGCGGGAACGACGAAATGATCTTCGAGCATGTTTCTCCTCCTTGCCCGGCGACATTGCCAGGTGGAGGAGATCCGATTCGGATTACCCCACTTCCGCCAGAGCCGAATCGACATGGGAACCGCTCAACGTGCGGAAGGAGACCCGGCGATTCAGGATAATCCGGATGTCGGGACGGTGCCTCAGGACATCAGCAGTGGCTCGTTTCGTGATGGCGGCACGATGGGCGGCAGAAGGGATCGCTCGCCTCGTCGGAGTGGTGTTCCGACTTCTGGAGAACCGCCCTGTCCCCTGGCTTCTACTCGAGAACGTCCCTTTCATGATGCAGCTCTCGAAAGGCCGCGCGCTCGATGTCATTGTCACCGCGCTCGAAAGTCTCGGATACGCACGGGCGTATCGCGTCGTCGATACCCGGGCGTTCGGTTTGCCGCAGCGACGGCTTCGGATCTACCTCCTCGCTAGTCTCGTGGAAGATCCCCGTACCGTTCCTCTTCGGCGACGAAGCCGGCCCGCCCATCAAGGGATCCAACACGAGCAACGTGGCCTGCGGCTTCCACTGGACGGAGGGGGTTCGCGGACTCGGATGGACGGTCGATGGCGTTCCGACTCTCAAAGGAGGATCGACGATCGGGATCCCATCGCCACCCGCCATCTGGCTCCCCACCGGCGAGATCGTAAAACCATCGATCGAGGACGCCGAACGGCTTCAAGGATTCCCGAAAGGCTGGACTCGACCCGCGGAACGCGCAGGAAAGCGTAGGCATCGCTGGAAGCTCGTCGGCAACGCGGTCAGCGTTCCCGTGTGGTCCGGCCTGCGGCCCTACGCTTCCTCGACTGCGGTCGCCTTCAAGGAGGCTTCGCCCGCGTTCGCTGCGAGCGCTGCGGCGCCGAGCACCTGCTCGCGTTCTCCTGTTCCTGCCGCAACTTCTGCCCCTCGTGCCAGGCCAAGCGCGCCGCGCTCTTCGCCGAGAAGCTCGTCGACGAGGTGCTCGAGCCCGTCCCTCATCAGCACCTCGTCCTGACGATCCCCCGCGCGATCCGCGGCCTGTTCCGGCGCGACCGCAGGCTGCTCGGCATCCTGGCCCGTAGTGCCTACGACGCGATCCGCAAGACCTACGAGGCGACCCTCGAGCGACGCGACCTCCGTCCGGCCGTCGTGCTCTCGATCCAGACCTTCGGATCGTTCGCCAACTTCCATCCGCACATCCACGCCGTGCTCGCCGAAGGCTGCTTTAGCGAGGACGGGGAGTTTCATCCAGTCGTGGCGCTCAACACCTCCGTCGTCGAAGACGTGTTCCGACGGCTCGTGCTCACCCGCCTCAACCGCGCCCAGCGGCTGTCGGACGAGTTTATGGACAACCTCCTCTCCTGGAGGCACTCGGGGTTCTCCGCACGGCTCGGCGTTGCCATCGGCATCGATGATCGCGCCGGACTCGAACGACTTGTCCGCTACGTCGTCCGCGTAGCCGTGCCGACCGGCACGGTCCGGATCGCCAACGAGACCGTGATCGTCAACACGCCGCCCGATCCGCGCACCGGTGCGACGCAGCTGAGCCTCGATCCCCTCGACTTCATTCACGCCGTCACCGCCCAGATCCCCAACCGCGGCCAGCATCTGACCAGGGCTTACGGCTTCTACTCCCACCGAGCGCGCGAAGCGAGGGCCCGGGCTGCCGCCGAAACCGCGGCAGGGCGGCCGGGCGATCGGGCGCAGGCCTCGACTCCCAAGCCCGCTCCTCCCTCCCGAGCCTCCTGGGCCCGCCTGATGAAGCGCATCCTCGAGATCGATCCGCTACTCTGCATCCGCTGCGGCGCCCCGATGAAGATCATCGCCTTCCTCACCGAGCCCGATGTCGTCCACGAGATCGTGCGGCACGTTGAAAGCGGTGGCGGCGATGATCCCTTCGAGGCCCGTGC
>JALUUK010000378.1 GCA_027021395.1 Acidobacteriota bacterium | reverse complement strand
GAACCACGGGTACACGATGTATTCCTCCGCCACGCTCGACGGCACGATCGATCCGGATCCGACGGGCATTTCCAAGATGTGCCTCGGTTGCCACGACGGCACGGTCGGGTTGGATCAGTTCGATTCGAAGGTGAACGATCCGGGCACGATCTTCATTCAGGACGAGGATCCCGGTGCGCGCGTTCCGAATATTCCCGGATCCGAGGGCATGGACCTGAGCGCCACCCATCCGATCTCGATCATTTATGACGAGTCCGCCGATCCCGGTCTGCATCCGAAGACCAACGCCATGGGTACCTCGGGTTCGATCGAGGACGTTCTCGAAGCCGGCAAGCTCCAGTGCTCTTCTTGCCACGACGTGCATGACAGCCCTGGAGAAGCCGTTGCGGGAACGCATCTGCTGCGCGTAGCTCAAACCGTTTCACAGGGCGGCAACCCCTCCGGTCTCTGCCTCGAGTGCCACAATAAGTAGGCTCGGTTGATTCGGTCGTGACTCATCTCGGGACCGGGCGTGGACTAGACGCTCGGTCCCGATTATTCTAGCGATCCCCTGAAAGTTGGTGATCACGATGTACGGGAGCCGTGCACGCAAGCTGTTGCCGTCGATTCTCCTCTTGTCCTTGCTCACCCTCGGCGGTTGCGCGACATCGGGTGCGAAGAAGGACACCACGGACCAGGGCTTCTTCCCCCCTCCGCCGGATTTGCCTCGCATTCAGTTTCTGATGTCGATCACGGCCGACTCGGATCTTCCGGGTTCACGAAAAGGGCTGGTAAGGCTGCTGCTCGGCGATGAACCTTTGCGGAAGCTCGTACGCCCGCGAGGAGTCGGAGTGCACGAAGGAGTCATCTATGTCGCCGATCCGGCGATCGGTACGGTCATCAAGATCGATCTACAGGAAGGTCGCTTCGATTGGATTCGCGATGGCGGCAGCGGCAAGTTGTCGAAGCCGCTCGGCTTGGCGATCGCGGAAGACGGCACTCTCTTCGTTGCGGATTCCGGTCGGCGACAAGTCGTGTCCTACGCGCCGGGCGATCACGCCTTCATCCGATCTTATGGGGATCCCAAGACTCTCAAGCCCACCGATGTCGCGGTTTTCGGAAACAATGTCTATGTCTCGGATATCGGGGATCACGAAATCGAAGTCTACGATCGCGAGAGCGGCGAACGTTCGGGCACTCTCGGCAGTGAGGGGGCCGAACCCGGTCGTTTCAAGTTCCCTTCCTTCGTGACGACCGGACCTACGGGCGAAGTCTATGTGACCGACTCGATGAATTTTCGTGTGCAAAGGCTCAGCGCCGAAGGAGAGCATATTGAAAGCTACGGGAGCGCCGGCGACTGGACCGGAAAACTCTCTCGTCCCAAAGGCATCGCAGTGGACGAAGAGGGTCGCGTCCATGTGCTCGATGCAGGTTTCGAGAACGCGCAGATCTTCTTACCTGGGGGAGAGGCCGCTACGTTCTATGGCGGCTACGGGAACTTTCTCGGCCACATGTATCTTCCCTTCGGTATCGCGCTCGATCGCTCAGCGCTCGGCTATTTCGAATCCAAGGTCGATCCGCGGATCAAAGCGCAATACCTGATTTTCGTGACCAATCAATCCGGACCCAACAGGCTCAACATCTACGTTTTTGGTGAACCTGTTGAATCGGCGGCCGGCGGGAAGTGATGTGTTCGAAAAGGGAGGACGGTCGCTTCCCGGCTGGATTGGATGGCTCGTATTGCTTGTGGCCGTCATTGCAGGGTCGCTCGCTGGATGCTCGACTTCGCGGCGTGAGCGGCTGATCGCTGCGCTCTTCGACGATCCACCTCCGACACAGGCGGAACGCCGGCAAGCGGAAGAGGAGGCCGAAGCGGCGCGTTTAGCCGAAGAAGCGGCCATGGAGGCCGCGCGGTCAGCCGGCGTTCAAAGGTCTCGCCGCGAACGTTGGGAAGGGTCGACTCACGGGCCCTACGGTGCTCGCCTCTGCTCTGCTTGTCATACGGGCAAGGGTGAGAATCCCGCAGAGGGAGCTTCCATGGCGCGTCTGCGCTATGCCCCGCGCGATCTCTGCCGTACCTGCCATCAAGGAAACCTGCTCGTTCAGCAGGTGGCCAACGATGCCGTTCCGCTGCACGGCCCGGTGGCGGCCGGTGAGTGTGCGGCCTGCCATTTTCCGCACAGGAGCCGCGAGCCGTTTCTGCTTCGCGCCCCGGCCGCCGAGTTGTGCGCGAAATGCCATCAAACGGAAAGCCTGCAGACCTCGCACCCCGATCGGGGAGAGCGCGCATGCATCGCCTGCCACGATGCCCACGCGCCTTTGAGAGTGACGCGATGATCTCGCCGTCGCGTGCGTGGCTGCTGCCGATCGCTCTACTCATCGTGAGCGATGCCGCAGCGCAGGTCGAGGGGC
>JALUUK010000377.1 GCA_027021395.1 Acidobacteriota bacterium | reverse complement strand
ATCTTCGCATCGCATTTCATGGCTGGCATACGCCTGCCGAAGTCGACGACGTGGTCGACTGGCTTCGTTCAGCGTGGCGCGAAGATTGCTAAATCCCGCCCGCGGTCATTTTCGCATTAACAATCTTCGCGCCACGCTGGGACTACTCGATGCCGAGCAATTCCACGTCGAAGATCAAAGTGGCATTCGGGGGAATTGCGCGACCGGCGCCCCGCGCGCCGTAAGCGAGTTCCGGCGAGATGATCAGCACGCGTTTTTCGCCCACCGACATGTCCAAAAAGGCGATATCCCAGCCGGGAATCACACGCCGAACGCCGATGGGCGTGACGAACGGCTGCCCTCGATCCACGCTGGAGTCGAATTTCGCGCCGTCGAGAAGATAGCCGCTGTAGTGTGCGCGGATCTTCTGTCCGCGTTTCGGTTTGGTGCCGTTTCCCGCTTTGCGTACGACGTAGTCGAGACCCGGGCGCAATGTCTTCTTCGCGCCGAGATCAAAGGACAGAGTCTTTGCCATCGTCGCGAGTTTTGCGTCGAGCGCGGCCTTCCGTTCCTTGTCTTCACGCTCCTTGGCCTCGCTGTACGCGTTCCACGTGCTCTTCCAGTCGAAGGCTTTCGCTGCTTCTCCTTCGCGAACGATGGTCAGCTTCTTCAGCAAGATGTCCTTGACCGGTGTGCTTCCGTTCGGGCCGGTCATGGGGACCGTCGCCATGGCATTGACGACGTCCATACCCTCGGCGCATTTGCCGAAGACGGTGTGTTTGTTGTCGAGCCAGGGAGTGGCCTTGTGAGTGATGAAGAACTGGCTTCCGTTCGTGCCCGGTCCGGAGTTGGCCATGGAAAGCACGCCCGGGCCGTCGTGGCGCAGTTCGCGCGAGAACTCGTCTTTGAACTTGTAACCCGGCCCGCCCATGCCGTTCCCCAGCGGGCAGCCTCCTTGGATCATGAAATCCTTGATCACCCGGTGGAACTTCAAGCCGTCGTAGAAGGGGCGCTTGACCATCTCGCCCGTGCTCGGGTCCTTCCATTCTTTCTCGCCGGTGGCCAATCCCACGAAATTGGCGACCGTGATCGGTGCGCGCTTGAAGTGCAGCCGGCAGCGGATCTCGCCCATCGAGGTATCAAAGACCGCGTACATTCCGCCGGCTTTGGAGTCGCCGCTCGAAGGCGGCGTCTCACCGGCGTTGGCGCCGCAGGCAAGAGCGGCGAGCACGGCGAAAACGCCGATGGAGAGTCGATGCCAAGCAGGGCGGATCGTGATCATGTCTTCTTGCTCCTCGAGTCAGGCGGATCGTCCGGTTGAGCGGAGACCCGGCGGTCCCGACATATTACAAAGAGAGTGCCCTGAGCGCCCGCAGCGGGCTAAACTGTTTCTTCGGCACGGGGCGGTCGGCTCCATGCCTTCGGACAGCCCGAGGAAGGCGCCGCGCGATGGGAAAGATCTCGATACTCGGACCCCAAAGGCACCGCCCAACGGTGGGTGACGCAGTGCAGCATTTGCGGAGGGAGGGGCCGCTGGTCTCGATCACGGCGGGATGGCAGGAGCGGGAGGCGGAAGTCCAAGAACTCGACGAGCATTTGGGAGTCAAGACCCGACACCTCGCGCTCTATCAGCGTCACGAAGCGGTTCTCCGTCAGGATAGGGACTTGGCCCACGCGCTCGCAGCACGTCAAGAAAAACTCCGCAAATTGCAGAGGTACTATCGGATTCGCTTGGACTATACGCTCGGCGCAGCTCGCGATCTTCTCTCGCGAAAGGACGACGGGCCCGTATTGGAAGGGGAGCGAACCGCAGCGATCGAGGCCGTGCGCACGCTCGATGCGCACCATCTCGAGTGCATTCGGGCGATTCGCGCGGATTTCGAAAAGGAGTGGGCGCCCACCGAACGACCCGCCGTCGTCCGAGAGAGAGAGAGGTTTCTCGAGAAGATGAGCGGCGCAGCGGCGGTGCTCATCGCCGGGGGGCACGTCGCGGTCCTTTTCAATCGTTTGCAGCTTTTCGGTTTCGGCGAATGGCTCGAGGATCTGCCGATCATCGCGTGGTCGGCCGGGGCGATGGCGTTGTCGGAGAAACTGGTTCTGTTTCACGATTTGCCGCCGCAGGGGCAAGGCAATGCCGAGATCTTCGATGTCGGCCTCGGATTGCATCACGGGGTGGTTCCGCTTCCCGGCGCGCGCCATCGGCTCAAACTCAGCGATCGAACACGTGTCTCCCTTTTCGCGCGGCGCTTTCAACCGGCCCTTTCGGTGGCGATGGACGAAGGTTCTCGAATGGACTGGGATGAGACGCGATGGATTGCGGGGCCGGAAACCTATCTTCTGCTCCCCGACGGTCAGGTTCAGGATATGGGGGCGGTCTCGTGAGTCTCGCCGTCCAAGAACTGGAGAATCTATCGAGCATCGACGCAGAGACGATCGACGCCTTCATGGAGGGCCGCACCTTCCCCATCGTCGAGAAGGGAAGCATCACCTTCGTCTATCGAGGAGAGGCCGAGGAGGTCGTACTGCAGCACTTCATCTTCGGTCTACCGACCTCGCAGCCCTTTCACCGCTTGAAAGGGACGGACTTCTGGTATCTGACGGTCGATGTGCCGCGCAAATCCCGGATCGAATACAAGATCGGGCTTTCCGAGCGCGGCCGCCGTCGTCTGATTCGCGATCCACTCAACCCCAACGAAGCACGCGATCCGTTCGGAGCGAACTCGGTCTGCGCCTCCGAAGGATACGAGACGCCCGCGTGGACGAAGAACGATCCCGAAGCTAGGGCGGGCTCGATCGACGAACTCGTATTGGGCTCGGATGTGTTCGGGGAGCCTCGTCCGATCCAGGTTTACCTGCCGGCGAGGTTTCGTCGAGGGCGGAAGTACCCGCTTCTGGTCGTGCACGACGGTGCGGAGTACATGCGCTACGCCGAATTGAAGACGGTGTTGGACAACTTGATTCATCGATTGGAGATTCCTTCGCTGATTGCCGTCATGACGGAATCTCCGCGTAGGCTCGAGGAATATGCTGCGAACGAGACCCATGCCCGCTTCATCGTCGAGGAATTGGTTCCGATGATCGAAGAGCGTTTTCCGACTTACCGCAAGCCCGAATATCGCGGTATGATGGGGGCGAGCTTCGGAGCGGTCGCGACTCTACACGCGGCGTGGAAGTACCCGGGGTTCTTCTCGCGCCTCCTCTTGCAAAGCGGATCGTTTGCCTTCACCGATATCGGGCGGCACGAGAAGGGTCCGGCGTTCGATCCTGTCGTCGACTTCGTCAACGAGTTCCGCAAGAATCCCGGAAGGCCGGCGGAGAAGATCTTCGTGACTTGTGGGATCTACGAATCGCTGATCTACGAGAACCGATCGCTCGTGCCCCTCCTCCAGGCGACGCCGATGAGCATTCGCTACGCGGAATCCCGCGATGGGCATACTTGGGACAATTGGCGGGATGGCCTTCGTGAATCGCTGTCGTGGTTGTTTCCCGGGCCGCTCTGGATGGTATACGAATAGCGCGCTCGATACAGGCACAAGAGAGGATGCGATTGATGGAACGTACTCATGGCTGAGATCACAAGAAAAATCGGGTTGTCGCTCGGAGCGGATATCTGTTGGCCGATCTGCTTCGAAGCACTGATGGACCGATTGAATCTATCGATCAAGCTCGGCGGCGATTCGATTCGTTTCGCAGTCGAACGGGCGACGATCGAACCGTACAGCCTGTCGCAGGGCTGCGACTACGACCTAGTCATAGACCGTTTGACACACTGGTATCGCACGAGGCGAGAGTGGATCAAGAAGGCTGTGGTCATGGACGGCCTCTATGTGTTCAACAACCCGTGGTCCCTGCAGTCGATGGAAAAGCACACCTCCTACTGCGCGATGATGAAACTCGGCTTGCCTGTACCCGAGACATGGATGCTGCCGCCCAAGGAATACGACGAGAGCGACGATCTACAGCCGACGCTCGAGCGCTACGCCAAGATCTTCGACCTTGGAGAGGTGGGCGCGAAGCTCGGCTACCCGATGTTCATGAAGCCCTATGACGGCGGCGGATGGAAGGGCGTCAGTCGTATCGACTCGCAAGAAGCGCTCGAGGCCGCTTACGAGCAAAGCGGCAAAATGGTGATGCATATTCAAAAGAGTGTCGAAAACTACGACCTCTTCGTTCGCTGCTTGGGAATGGGGCCGCAGGTCAACGTCATTCGCTACGATCCGTCCGCATCGCTGCACGAGCGCTACAAGGTGGATTTCGAATTCGTCGATGAAGCGGAGTACAGTGCGTTGTGCGACATGGCGATGACGATCAACTCTTTCTTCGGCTGGGATTTCAATTCATGCGAAGTCTTGCGCAACGAAGATGGCTTTCATCTGATCGATTTCGCCAATGCGTGTCCGGATTCTCAGGTCACGTCGCTTCACTATCACTTTCCGTGGCTGATCAAGGCGAATATTCGCTGGGCGGTCTTTTGTGCGGCGACGAATCGAAAGATGCAGGTGAATCTCGACTGGGCGCCATACTACGAAATCGCCGCCGAAGAGATGACGCCGCGCGAACGGTTGGCGGCCTACGCGAAAATCGGACGCGAACGATTCGAGAGCGAGCGATTCGAGGAGTTCTGCGCGCAGCATTTGGCGCACCTCGATGAAGTGGCTTGGGAATTTTTCGGTACGGATCAGGCCAAAAACGCCGTTCGCGAGAAAGTTCAGGCCCTGTTCCCAGAGCACGAATGGGAGCAATTCACCGAGCACTTCTGGGGTCTGATTCAGTTTTGGCGGAAGACGGAATCGGATCGCGCGGGATTCGGCGGATGAGCATCGAGCGTTATTTCGACTACGCCGGGTCGACTCCGGTCCACCCATTGGTGGCGGAGGTGTACGCGGACGGCTTGAAGCGGGCCATCGGCAATTCGGCCGCGCCCCATCCTGAGGGGCGGCGCGCAAAGGCGGAGGTCGAACAGGCCCGCGAGGTCATTGCAGGTCATCTCGGTGCGGAGAGCCGGGAGGTCTATTTCACTTCCGGTGGCACGGAATCGAACAACTGGGCTCTTCTGTCGTCGGCCGCCTTGCGCGGCCGAGGGCATGTGATCGTATCGGCGATCGAGCACAAGTCAGTGCTCGAACCTGTGCGCCATCTCGAGGCCGAGGGCTTCGATCTTAGCTTGTTGCCGGTTGACGAAGACGGAAGGGTTTTGGTGGACGCACTCGAGGCGTCGATGCGCGACGAGACCTTCCTCGTCTCGATCATGTATGCGAACAACGAGGTCGGTACCCTTCAGCCGGTCAACCGGATCGCGGAGATCTGTCGGCGCCGCGGGGTCTTGTTTCACTGCGATGCCGTGGCCGCTCTGGGAAAGATCCACTTCAGAGTCGAGGATATCGGCTGTGACCTGCTTTCCCTCAGTTCGCACAAAATGTACGCGCCCAAAGGCTGCGGTGTTCTCTACATCCGTCGCGGGGTCGATCTGCCGCCGATGATCCGCGGCTGCGGTCAGCAAGACGGAATGCGGAGCGGAACCGAAAACACCCCGGGTATCGTCGCTTTCGCCAAGGCCTTCGAGATTCTCGAGACGGGGGCGTTCGGCCGTCACGACGAGATCCTTCGTTTACGCGAGCGCCTCTGGGATGGGCTCGTGCAAAGCCTCCCCGGCATTCAAAAAAACGGAGACAGCGGGCTTTCCAATACCTTGAATGTCTTCTTTCCCGACCAAACGGCGATGGAAATGGTTGCAGCGCTCGGCGAACGCGGCTACTCCGTCGCCGCCGGTGCCGCCGCCGCCAAAGGCAGCGCATCTCATGTGCTCACCGCCATGGGAATGGACCACGGGCGCGCAAGCTCCTCTCTCCGCTTCTCTCTCGGTGCATTCACCACCGAAGCCTCGGTCGAAAGGCTCGTCGAGGCCCTACTGGCCGTCATCAAATGAAATTCGGGTACCACCGGCTCTTGGTACCGCTGCTGTGTGGAGCATCGTTGGTGTCGTGCATGCCGGAGGAGGAGGCCGGCGGGTCGGCTTCGGCCGGGGACGGGCCGCGCCTTCGAGTTCTAGGCAGTGCCCAAGACGGGGGTATCCCGCACGCCGCGTGCCGTTGCGAGCGCTGCGAAGATGCAAGAAGCGACCCTTCGGCTGCTCGTCTCGTCGCCTCGCTCGCATTGATTCTGCCCGAAGAGTCCGCGACCTACTTGATCGATGCGACTCCGGACATTCGCCGCCAGCTCGAGCGTTTGAGCGACGTGAGCGCGCCTCCTGCAGGCCGCGTCGATCGAGATCCGGTCGACGGCGTATTTCTGACCCATGCGCATCTCGGTCACTACACCGGACTGGCTTTTTTCGGTTTCGAGGCCATTCACACCGAGCGTTTGCCGGTCTACGTGACGCCTGCCATGGCGCGATTTCTCGCTCGCAATGCACCGTGGAGTCAACTCGTCGAGATCGAAAATATCGTGCTCGAGGAAGTCGTGCCCGGAGACGGCAAAAAGGTCGCGCAGGGCGTATCCGTCGACTTCGTGAAGGTTCCGCATCGGGACGAGTACGCCGATACGGTCGGCTTTCTTTTTCGCGGACCCAAGCGGCGCATCTTGTATATCCCGGATACCGAACCCTGGGAGAAGTGGGACACACCTCCGATGGAACTCTTTCGTGAGGTGGACGTGCTCTTGGTGGATGGAACCTTCTTTTCTCTCGACGAACTTCCCGGCCGCAGCGTGGACTCCATCGGTCATCCCTTGATGACGACGACCATGGATCTTCTTCAAGGCCTCGTCGATCAGGGCCGGCCGACGGTGTACTTTACACACTTCAATCACTCGAACCCGGTCCTCGAGAAAGCGTCGCAAGAGCGCAAGATGGTCATCAGTCGAGGGTTTCATATCCTGCAGGAAGGCCAAGACCTCGAATTCTAGTCCGGGCACTCTAGTCCGTGAACCCGACACACCATTTCGCCGCCTGCAGTAGACGTTTCAGCCATGAGAAACGTAGTCGTTTCATAAGTGGCAGGTATGCGGGCGTGGTGTGAGAATGCCGCTCGGGGTGTTGATGATTCGACTTGAAGACATCAAGAAGCACTACCCCATGGGGGAAGTGACCGTCCGGGCGCTCGATGGAGTGTCGCTAGAGGTCGCCGAGGGGGAGTTTCTGGCGATCATGGGATCGTCCGGATCCGGCAAGTCTACACTGATGAATCTCTTGGGCTGTCTCGATACGCCTTCTTCGGGAAGCTACTCCTTGCAGGGGAAGGAGATCGCTCATCTGAGCGACGATCGCTTGGCCGAAATTCGCAACCGAGAGATCGGCTTCGTCTTTCAGACCTTCAATCTGATGCCGCGCCTGACGGCCCTGGACAACGTGGAGCTTCCTTTGATCTATTCTGGAGTTTCACGGGAGGAACGACGCCGTCGAGCCCACGAGAAGCTGGTGATGGTGGGTTTGGAAGATCGCATGCATCACCGCCCGTCCGAACTTTCCGGCGGACAGCGCCAACGTGTCGCGGTTGCACGAGCTTTGGTCGGTCATCCCTCGGTGATTCTTGCGGATGAGCCGACAGGCAATCTCGACAGCGTCACCTCGGTGGAGATCATGGATCTCCTGACCGACCTGCACCGCCGCGGCCATACGCTCCTCGTCGTGACTCACGACGAAGAAGTTGCCGCGCACGCCCGTCGCGTCATCACCATGAGGGACGGCAAGATCATCAGCGAGGTGAAGGATGGCACGTAGTCGGCCCTATTGGCTTCTCCTCGTATGGGCTGTCGCCCTCGTATCCGCTCCGACATCGGCATACGGGAAGTCCTCGTCGCAGGAGGTCGTGGTCGAACGCGGTACCCTAAAGCAGGTTCATTTGCTCACCGGAACGTTGGCCGCCCTCGATAGCGAGGACTACAGCGTTCCTCCGAGCGATCAGTGGCGGATGCAAGTCAAATGGATCGTCGAAGAGGGAAGCGCGGTGAACGCGGGCGATCCGATCGTGCGTTTGGATACTGCCAACCTTCTCAGCGACATCGTTCAGCAGGAAGCATCTCTGATCGAGAAGCAAGAACAAATCGCCATTCGGCGATCGGCAGGGAAGGCGAAGCGTCTGGATTTGGAAATAGAGTACAAGAAGGCTGAGATCGAGAAAAAGAAAGCCGCCTTGGATGCATCCATTCCCAAATCGTTGCAGAGCGAAAAACAGCACCGAGAGAATAGGTTGGCGCTGGCGAAGGCGAAGATCGCATATGATGACGCAAGGTTGGCGCTAGATGCGCACGATACCGTCGTAGCCTCCGAGATCAAAGAACTCGAGA
Organism: Acidobacteriota bacterium; assembly: GCA_027021395.1. GTDB lineage: Bacteria > Acidobacteriota > Polarisedimenticolia > J045 > J045 > JALUUK01. The sequence goes on along the minus strand of JALUUK010000377.1, from coordinate 2,544 downwards.
TAGAAGCTGCAGGGATTCGACGCAGACTCGAACGCAAGAAGGCCTACCTAGAGGCGATGACGATTCGTGCCAGGCGTTCGGGAATCGTGCTCTACAAGATCCACTGGAATGTCGGCCGCAAAGTTCAAGTCGGGGATACCGTCTATCAGTATCAGGGATTGGTCGAGATTCCTCAGGTCGAAAGCATGGCGGTCCGCGCCTGGGTCAACGAAGTGGATCGCGATCGCTTGGCCGTCGGCGCAAAAGTCAATGTGCGCCTAGATGCCTATCTCAAAGACGAGTATCCCGGCACCATCGAGTCGGTATCGGCGGTCAGTCAGAGTCTCGGCAACCGATCGAAGAGCCCCTACTACGAGGTCATCATCTCGCTCGAACGACTCGACCTCGAAAAGATGCGCCCAGGGATGAGCGTCGTTGCCGAGGTCGTGATTCAGGAAGAACCGGATGCGCTTCTCGTTCCTCTCGACTATATCTCCGAGAAGAATGGCGAGTCCTTTGTGCGCCCCAAGGGAAAGTCGCCGGTCAAGGTCTCCATCGTCGGGCGGGATGATTTTCGCGCCGCACTCGGTGACGAGGCGGGAATCCGCGAGGGAGTCGTCTTGGAGTTCCCGTCGAAATGAAGAGCGTCGATAGACCTCTCATTCAAAAGAGACGCACCATAGGTCGGCGCATCGCGATCCTCGCTGCGATCTCGTGCATCGCGCTGATCGCAGCCGGCTATTCCGTGTTCTCTTCGCGGGAGGTACGGGGTTCTTGGGTCGTCGTCGAGCGCGGCGAGATGAAGATTCAAGTACAGGCGACCGGGGAACTGGAATCGGCTGAATCTTCCATCATCTCCGTGCCGAGCAACGTGGACTGCACTTGGGATTTCGAGATCAGCGAGATGGCCGACGAAGGCGCCGATGTCCAAGAAGGCGATCTTCTGTTGGCTTTCGATACGAGTGATCTGCGCGAAAAAAGAGACCTTCTGCGCTCCGGTCTCGATGCGGCGCTCAAAGAACTGGAAAAGGTGCGGCTCGAGGTCGAAGCGAAGATCACGCAGCTCGAGCTCGACCAAGCCGAGGCGCGAATCGCCGCCATCAAGGCCCGCCAAAAGACGGAGGCGTCGGCCCTAGAGTCCTCATCCATCGAGATCCGCAAGGCCCACTTGGATCACGAAATGGCGCAGATGCAATTGAAGGCGGTCGGAGACAAGTTCAAAGTCGAGCGCAGGAATGGTGAGGCTTCCGTTCGCGAGGTCGAAGGCCGGGTTCGCCGCACACGAGAGGAACTCGCGAGCTACGAGGTCTGCATCGAAAGGATGTCGATCAAAGCGCCGCAGGCCGGAGTCGTAGTCTACAAGGCGCGTCGTTGGAACAATGAGAAATACAAGCGAGGCGATGACGCTTGGCCGGGACAGGTCATCATGGAACTTCCCAATCTTCAGAGGATGCAAGTGGCGGCGGAGATTCCTGAACCAGATGCCGGCAGGGTCCAGGTAGGACAAGCGGTGGAGATTCGACTCGATGCGGATCCCAGCCGAATTTTTCATGGTCGGATCGAGTCGTTGGGACGTTTCTTTCGCCCGCGATCGCTGGAAAAACCGAGCATGGTCTTCGATGCGACGGTCCATATCGATGCCCCGGATTCCGATCTGATGCGTCCGGGGATGGCTGCACAAGTCGCCATTACGGTGGAGGCGATCAGCGATGCGCTGCTCGTGCCGGAGAATGCCGTCAACTTTGGATCGGCCGGTGCCTACCTCCGCGCAGGCGGGGCGGTGGGCCGACTTCGACGCGTTCCCGTGGAAGTCGGCCGCCGGTCCGGAGGAGTCATCGAAGTGCTCAGCGGGGTCGAAGAGGGCGTGCGCGTGCTCGTGCGCGGGGTCGGCGAAGAATGAGCATCGTTTTCCGTGCGAGGGTGACGAGATCGGCGAGGAGAGTTGCTCCTCTCGTTCTCACGCTTTTTTTCGCGGCTTGCGCCGATCGGAGCGGGACACGCATACCGACGCTTTTGCTCGAACGGGGTCTTTTCGAGCAGACGATTTCGGCACGAGGAGAACTCAAGGCGGTGCGCCATGTCGACGTCAAGATCCCGGCCCGGCTCAGTGGGTGGCAGACGATTCGCTGGATCATGCCTGAGGGCAGGTATGTGAAGAAGGGCGAGGTGTTGATCGTGCTGTCGGACGAGATCATCGCGGCCGATGAACGTCAGGCAACGAATAAGGTGGATCTGCAGAATCTCCGTATCGAAGCGAAGGAGCGAGAACTCGAAAAAGATCGACGGGAGGTGCGGAACCGTCAAGAACTGAGCCAGGAAGAATTGGACTTGGCCGAGGACTTCGCGCTGACCGATGCTTCGCTGTTTTCGAAATATGAAATCATCGATTCCCAGACGAGCCGGGAACTGCTCGATCAGAAAAAGGAACATTATCAGCGTAAGGAAGAAACGATCGAAGCTAGAGCCAAGACCGAGTTCGAACTGCTTCAGATTCAAAGAAAGACGCACGAGATGAAGATCGAACAGCTCGAGGAGGCGCGCAAGAGTCTGGAGATCAAGGCGCCA
>JALUUK010000376.1 GCA_027021395.1 Acidobacteriota bacterium | reverse complement strand
GTTCTGGTCGAAGACGCTCATCAGGGCCGCGGCATCGGCCGTGCCCTGCTTCGCCGCTTGGCGAAAACGGCTCGTGAAGCCGGCATCGCATCACTGACAGGCGACTATCTATCCAATAATGACGCCATCCTTCGACTGCTAGAGGACCTCGGCCTGAGATACGAAAGTTCCGCCATCGGTACCGATCGCCTTAGAACCCGTTTCGAGGTCGAAACGACCGATCGATACCTCGAAAACCTCGACCAGGATGAGAAAACGGCGGCGCATGCCGCGCTCGAGCGCTTCTTCAACCCGGCCTCCGTCGCCGTCGTCGGTGCGAGTCGCGACCCGCTGAGCATCGGCGGCTTGGTTTTCGAAAACCTCCTAAGAGGGGGTTTTCAGGGCGCGGTCTACCCGGTCAACCGGGCTTCCGATGTCGTTCAGTCCGTACGCGCCTATCCGAATCTCGCGGCTTGTCCGACTCTTCCGGAAATGATCTTCATCTGCGTACCGGCTCGCTTCGTGTTCGATGTCGTCTCCGAAGCTTGCGGCCTAGGCGTTCGCGCAGCATGTATCGTCTCCGCCGGATTCGCCGAAGCATCGGAAGAAGGGATCCGCCGGCAGGAACTCGTACTCCAACGCGCACGTGCGGACGGGATGCGGATCGTCGGCCCGAACTGCATGGGCTTGATGAATGCGGCGGCGGGCGTGCGGCTCAATGGATCGTTCTCTCGGATCTTCCCCGAACCCGGACGGATTCTCTTTTCTTCTCAATCGGGCGCCCTCGGTATGGCGGTCATCGAGCATCTCGACCGCCTCGGCTTGGGAATCGGGAAGTTCATCTCGGTGGGAAACAAAGCGGATATTTCCGGAAATGACATCCTACTGCACGCAGAGGACGATCCGGATATCGACGTCGTTCTCTTCTACCTCGAGTCCTTCGGCAATCCTCGCAAATTCAGCCGCATCGCTCGACGGATCTCGCGAAAAAAAACCATCGTTGCCGTCAAATCCGGGAGAACATCAGCCGGCGCACGAGCCGCGTCATCGCACACCGGCGCCCTCGCCGCGGGCGACTCGGCCGTCGATGCGCTCTTTGCTCAAGCCGGGATCATCCGCACGGACACCCTCGAAGAGCTCTTCGACGTCGCGACGCTGCTTTCGACGCAACCGCTACCACCCGGCAAACGCGTGGCCATTGTGACGAATGGCGGAGGCTTGGGGATCTTGGCGGCGGATGCCTGCGAGTCTCATGGCCTCGAGGTCCCATCGTTCGAGGCGGAGACTCGCGAACGCCTCCGCGCGTTTCTCCCTCCCGAAGCCGGTGTCGACAACCCCGTCGATATGATCGCCTCTTCCACGGCCGACGACTACGGCCGGGCGCTGCGCGTCTTGGGCCAAGCACGCGAGATCGACGCCGTGATCGTCATCTTCATCCCTCCCGGATACACGCATTCCGACGACGTCGCCCAAGCCGTCGCCGAAGCGCGAGCGCTCGTTCCCGACGAAAAACCCATCCTCTCCGTATTCATGAATGCCAAGGGAATCCCCCGGGCTCTAGCCGAAGCGCGCCTGCCCGCCTACCCGTTTCCCGAAGAGGCTGCGCGAGCGCTCGCCCGTGTCGCTGCTCACGCCGAATGGAAACGCGCTGACGAAGGACAGATCATTCGCCCGCACGGCGTGGCACACGCCGAAGCAAGACAAATCGTCGAGCGAGCCCAGGCCGAGGCCCTTTCCAGGTCCCAAATCGAACCTTCTCGTCGTTCCTTCGCGCGAGTTCCCGGTCTTCGCTCGGCGTGGCTCCCGGTCTCAGACGCCATCGCTCTGCTCAAAGCCTACGGAATTCCGATGGTCCGCTCGACCGTGGTCGATACGGCAGAGGCGGCCTGCCGCTTTCAGCAAGAACTCGCAAGCGCCGTCGTCATCAAACCAGCCGCTTCGATACACAAGAGCGATCTCGGTGCGGTCCGTTTGGGACTCGAGACGCGCACTGAGATCGAAGACGCGATCGACGACATGGCCAAGCAACTCCGAGAACACGGCCTTGCCGAAGCGAGCGAACACTGGTGGGTGCAGGAAATGATGGGAGACGGCGTAGAGATCCTCGTCGGCGTGACGCACGATCCCTCTTTCGGCCCGCTCGTCGTCGTCGGAGCTGGAGGAACGCTCGTCGAGGTGCACAAAGACATCGCCATGCGCATCACCCCGCTGAGCGACCAGGACATCAAGAAGATGCTCAAGTCACTGCGGATTCACCCCGTGCTCGCGGGCTACCGCGGCCGCCCGGGCGTCGATATCCCTGCGCTCGAGTCTCTGATCGCCAGAGTCGGCGCGCTCGTCGAGGACATACCCGAAGTCCTAGAACTCGACCTCAATCCCGTCATCGCCCAGAGACATGGCGCCACCGCCGTCGATCTTCGCATCAAGATCCGCGTATGATCTTGCCCAACGCTCTCGCAGAAAACCGGGACGACGCGACCTGAAGATCATGCCCGAGAACTCCCGCGCGCATCACCTCGATTCCAGAGGATGCCGGTCCACATCGAGCCCCCCCTGGTCTCCGATATCCGGCGGACGATCGACGTAGCCGAGTGCCCCGGCGAGACGATCGAGGTCTTCGCGGTGACCGGGTAGGGCGGGAAGAATGCGATCCCAGTTCTTACGAATCCACGGAGGGGTCACGGCTCCCGGACGGAAACGGCGTTCGAGCCCGAGCAGCCTCCGCCACTCTGCTTCCGTTCCCCTTGCGTAACCTTCTAGTGCATCCGTTCCCCGACCACGCAGCGCCTCCGAGATCGCACCGCTCAATTCGAGCGCCTCGGCCAATCCGGCATTCATGCTCTGCACCCCTGCCGGGCCGGTCAGATGGACGGCATCTCCTACCATCCAGCATCTTCGCGCACCGACCGGGCGAGCCAACTTTCTTTCGAAGCGCACGGCAAGCGACCAGTGCACCTGCTCGACCGAAGCATCGAACCACGGTGCACGCGCAGCGATGAACGAGGTGAGCGCTCCGGCATCTAGCGCAGGAAAGCACTCATCACCGAAATGCATGGAAACACGATGCTTTTCACGCTCCTCTGCGAAGTCGTGCTCTCCCTGCAGCTCGAAGCTCCACCGCCAGCGGTGACCACCGAGGGGCCAGAGCACATTGGAGGTCTCTTCAGTGAGCACGAGGCTCATCGCCGAATCCGCCGGCCTATCAGATTCGAACTCGAAAACGGCAAAGAGTTCCGAACGTCCGGCCTCACGATAGTCCGCATCGAGGTGCCGTCGTACGATCGACCGGTGCCCATCCGCCCCGACGAGGTATTGCGCATGAACGTGCCTCGCTCGACTGACGACCCACTCCATCGTTGCGACGGAGTAGCCTCCTGTGTACTTCTCGAGTTCTTCCACTAGGACGCTGACACCTTTGCCATCTTCGGAAATCGCCGCCGCACGGTGATTCCAGCGGACCCGCACGCCTCGCTTCTCGAGTTCCCCCTCGAGCGCCGATTCGAATTCGTTCTGCGGCAAGACGAGCAAAGGAAATCCACCACCGCCACCGATGGGCAACACCGTGCCCGCCCGAGCCGCCATCGAATGGTAAATCGCGACTTCCGTGACCGGATGCGCCCCGCGAAGGGCTTCGTGCACCAAGCCCCGCTCACGCAGGAAACGCACCGTCGCGGGATGCAACGCCAAAGCATAGCTCTGCGAACTCGTTCGCCATGACTTATCGACAATGGCGATCTTGTGATTCTTCTCGGCGAGCGCGAGGGCGGTCATCATACCGACGGGACCCGCTCCCACCACCAAGACATCGACACTTCGCCCGATTCTCACGGCCTCTCTCCTTTCTCCCGGGTGGGACAGAAAGCTCAAGAGGCTCGGTTTGAACGCCGGGCCTCTTTCACGCGTGAAAGCCCCGGGCCTTGATCTCACAAGTCGGAGAGTTGCAATACTCGTTCCGGCCGGATCCGCGCACACTCCTACATCCACGGACATCAGGAAAACCACGACGAGGCGGTACCACGCAGATTCCCCTCGGCTCCGACGAATTCCCCTCCCTTACCCCGTAGGCGTTCCGAATCGCGTTTCCTTGCCGACGGCTCTGCATCCCGTACCGGTGCACGATCAGCATTCTTCGCGACTCGCGCCCCTTCGTTCCGGAAAACTCTTGCTTTTCTGATATCTCCATCTGCGTGAAGAGGCACACGAGCCTCCAACAATTGTGCGATCTGCCCCAAGAAAAACTCGAATTCATCTCCTTGTACGTCGCGTTGCAAACAAGCGACTGCAACTCCCCCAAACATCACCATTCAAGATTGAGCGCTAAGTGGAAAGCCTTGCTTTCGTTCAAGCGCTCATCGCCACCATCTTCAGATGGCAAATAATACCGCGTCGAAACTCACGCTAAGGATGTTTGTGTTTCGGCGTAGGAGGCCTCGGGAGTTCCACGAGGAGCTCTTGAGGAAATCGGAGAAGGGAAATCTGCGAGATTTCCACTCTAGCAGGACCATCGAAATGAGCGCTCGGATTTCGCCTTGAACATTCGAATCAAGACGGAACGCCTCCGACCGATACGTTGGGAGATTGTATCGCATGGGGCTTATTCCAAACGGAAAGCCCCTAAGGACGGTGAAGCGCCATGTTCAATCATCTTGGAATCCGTACGAAGATTCTCGTCCCGTCGCTACTCATCACGGGTGCGGTGTGTCTTGCTTCGATTCTCGTCGTCAAGAATCTCTCTTCCCAGCAGACTCTCGATACGGCCAGGGATGAGGCAGCCAAGCTGTCGGCGGAAATCCTTACGATGCGGAGCTATTACACGAAGAACGTGGTCGCTAAAGCCAAGAAGAACGGCCTGGCCGTGAACCAGAATCACACGAGCGATGAAAACGCCATCCCGCTTCCTGCAACGATGGTTCATGATCTGTCCGAGATCTTGTCGCGAGAGTCGGGGTTTGCCGTCCGCCTCTACAGCGCGTATCCCTTTCCCTGGCGCAAGAATGGTAAGGCTCGCGATGACTTCGAACGAGAGGCTCTAGAGCATCTCGAGGCAGACCCGACGACCCCCTTCTTCCGAATCGAAGAATACGATGGAACCCGCTCCCTGCGCTATGCCTCCGCTGATCTGATGGTTGCCGAGGGCTGTGTCTCGTGTCACAACTCCCATCCTCAAACACCGAAGAGCGACTGGCAGCTTGGAGATCTCCGCGGGGTGCTCGAACTCATCGTCCCGGTCGATGAACGAGAGGCTGCCTTTGCCGCCGGAACCTACCGCATCGGCACTATCACCGTGATTGGTGGGCTCGCACTCGGCCTCTGCCTCTACTTGCTCGTTCAAATCCACATCGGAAAGCCCTTGCAAAAGCTCGCCACCCTCGCAGATGTGGCCGACAGCGTTGCCGAAGGAGACCTGCAAGTCGAAGTCTGCGTTGAAACCGACGATGAGATCGGCCGCACCAGTCGTGGATTCGCTGGAATTCTGGAGACGATTCGCTCCTTCGTCGGAGGAACCCGCCAAGATTCCGCAGAACTTTCCCAGGCCTCCGATGAGGTCCAGCGCCGCGCAGAAGCGATGCTCGCAAGTGCCGCCGACAGCTCGGGCAAACTGAGTGAAACCGCAATGAATCTCGGCGATTTCACAGCGAACATCACCGCGCTCGCTACGGCTTCCGAAGAGATGCAGGCGACGATTCATGAAATCGGCACTCAGGCCAGCCAAGCCAGCGACATCGCTCGAACGGCGCTTGGTGAGGCCGAAACGACGAGTGCTTGCATCCAGCAGCTTGCCGAAAGCAGTCAGGGAATTTCTCAGGTCAGTCAAACCATCGCGTCGATCGCGGAACAGACCAACCTTCTCGCGCTCAACGCCACGATCGAGGCCGCTCGGGCCGGTGAATCCGGAAAGGGCTTCGCTGTCGTCGCCAACGAAGTCAAGGAACTCGCCAAGGCAACAGCAGAAGCGACTGAAGACATCACGGCGAGAATTGACGCCATTCAGTCCGACACGGCCACTGCGGTCTCGGCGATCTCGAGCATTCGCGAGACGATCAAGCAGATCTCCCAGTTTCAAAACAGCGTTGCCGCCGCCGTCGAAGAACAGATCGCGACGACCGCCGAGATGAATCAGCGAATTCAAGAATCTGCCAATACAAGTGGGACGATGTCCAACACCATCGAAGCCGTCGTCGTTTCGTCCCAGGAAACGGTCGAGAGCGCTCAGGAGACGCAGAACATCGCTTCCTTGGTGGCATCCGTTTCCGAGCGCATGCAAGATTCCGTCCGGCGCTTTCGGATCTGAGCCGCTGCCGACCGGCAGAACTCGGTCTTGCCCTGGTGAAGATCTCTCCAGTCTCCCAGCCTTCGTCTACACTCCTTGGTGCATACACGATGCTCACCATCGGGTTGTCCCCTATCCCGGAATTTCGTCTGATATATTTCCTTTTCTTCTGTGGTCATTCATTTCCATTCGGACTTAAGTTCAACCCATGCTCTTCCGGCATCCTTCAAGCGATGATCCTGTGCGCTGATCTCGCTTGAAGGGTTCGTGAATCATACCGGGTTCGGAAAGGAACTTTGATGTCAGACACTGGAAAAGTAAAGTTGGGGCTGAGACTGAACGGATTTACCGGCTGGACCGAAGCCACCCTCGTCGCATTTTCCGCTCACCAATGCTTTCGATTCGATGGGTGCGATACCGAAAAAGCATGCCTTGAAGCCATCGCCGCACACCTCGAGCGTCGAGAATCACTTGCTCTGTGGGGATCCGATCCGATGCTCGAAGCGCTGCTGGAAACGCGCCCCACTCTCGCAAAGCACATCATCGGAGTCATAACCGACGATTCCGCCTTCGATACGCGTTCCATACCGCGCATCTCGCCCTCGTCCATCCCGCAAGGAATCGAAACGGTCTTCCTTTGCGACACGCTCTCTGTTCCCCGTATGCGCCAGCGGAAGCTGCTCGAATCGCGCTTTGATGTAATCGACGCCGACATCGTCTTGTCGATCAACCCGACTCTCGTTCCTCGACGTTCCTGGGTGACGATTCCTCGCACCATCTATCCCATCGAGCTTCCCGAGATCAAGCTCGATCCGGGAAACGACATGGTCCTGATCGATTGCCCCTCGAGAAACCTCGCCCTGATGCCCAACGGGCTCGCCTACGTCCACAACGCGATCAAGAAGACCGGCATCTCCTTCCAGACTCTCGACGTCGATATCATCGTCTACCACGAGTTTCACATCCGGCGTCTCTTCGATGAAGGTGGAACGATCTCACTTGCGAGCGGGCGGGAATTGCCGGTCGACCCGTGGCAGACCGAGCACTACGGCATGTGGTCCGAGCCGGAGATTGTCGAGCACTTCCGCGAATACATCGATAAACTCGCCTCGCAGATCGTTCATGCCGCACCAAAGGTCATCGGCTTTTCGCTTCAGGAATGTTCCATGGGATTCGTCCGCGAAGTCATTCGAAGTGTGCGGCCCATGCTTCCGGATGCCATGGTCGTCGTTGGCGGCTTTTCCTGCTACAGTCACGATATCGGCCGGCGGGATTTCCCCGAGTGCGACTACATGTGCATCGGCGAGGCGGATCTTACCATCGGCCCGCTCGTCGAGGCTCTCGTAGGCGGGGAACGTCCGAAAAATCTCCCGGGTATCCTCTCCCGATTCGATGACCCCGATCACCGATTCTCGCCGGCGCCGATGCCCCACGATCTGGACCTGCTCGATCACTGCCACTACGACTGGACCGACATCTCGATCTACCGAAACTTCAACGGCTACCAACTCGTCCCTGTGCTGGCAAGCCGGGGATGTCGTTGGTCCCGCTGCACTTTCTGTGCGGAGCGATTCTTCTGGCGCGTGCGAAGCGCCGAGGATTTCGTGGACGAATTGGAGTGGCTGATAGCCCAGGGGTGCGATCTCTTCATGTTCAACGAGAGTGATCTCAATGGCCAACCGGACCGCCTACTGGAAATCTGCGACGAAGTCATTGCGAGGGGATTGCCGGTGCGTTTCGGTGGTCAACTGCGGATCAATAAGCTCAACACACGCGAGTTTTTCGAAAAACTCAAGAAAGCGGGATTCGTCTCCCTGCGCTTCGGAGTCGATGCCTTCTCGGACAACACGCTCAAGCTGCAGAAGAAGGGCTACACGCGAGAGATGATTCGCAACAACCTCAGGGATTGCTCTGAGGTCGGGATCTACACCGAGGTCAACTGGGTCATAGGTGTCCCCGGTGAAACGGAAGAAGACATCGACGAGAGCATCGAATTGATTCTCGAATGCCGGGAATGGATCAGTCGACTGGCGAATATCAACACTTTGGCCTTGGCGAACGGCAGCGTCTACTGGCTGGATCCGGAGAGCCACGGCATCAAGTTCCACGGTGACAAGGACGAGATCTACAAGCAACATTGCCGAGGACTCCCGCCGACGATTTGGTACAGCGAAAATCCCCATATCGACCATGAAGTGCGCGAAGCGCGATTCAATCGCACCGTACGCACTCTCTACGATCAGGGTTTTCCGGTCGGCCCCTGGGCTTCCCGGCTGATCGAAGACAAGACGGGTCAGCATGCCGAAGACAACCTCGCCGGCGACACCTATTCGCCTTCCGAGATGCCGACCATGCGAGCCGATAGCGCGCTCGGAGAAAGCCGCGTGGAACAACTTCCCTCCGATCAGAGCTACCTCCGTGGGCCGGAGGGAACCTACTACGCAGTGCCAGCGGACGTGGTCGATCTCTTCTGCCGTAAGGCGGGCGTATGGTCTCCCGGCAACAAAGCCGTTGGCGCGGTCATCGATGGCTTTGAGATCCGCCGTGCGATTTCTCTGCCGCAGACTCTCGAATGCATAGGCCAAGCCGACGGCAGAACCATCTACAGCCTCGATGGACGCTACTACGGCGTGCCCAATGAGTTGAAGGTGGATTGGGAGTCTCCGGACCTAGACGAGAACCCGGAGATTCTCTACGGTTCATCCATGTACGACATTCTTCGGCAGATGCGGCCCCACGGAATTTCCCGCAAGACCCGCCCGGCGGCAAGGAAAGAGAGCGAAGTTTCTTCTTCGAGCACGCCGGTGGAGGTCGGACGACTCGAGGGATACAAGATTCTCGAGTACGAAGGTTGGTTCTACGGCATTCCCGAAGACCTTTCACAGGTCGATCTGACACGCGAAGACGTCCTCGAACGCGAAGGGGTCATCCGTGACATCTCCAAGGCGGTCATCGAGAGTGAGATTCTCGAAGCGAAACCGACCCCTTCCCTTCCTATCCGCTGATCTCGACTTTCGTCGACAAAGGATGGCGATCGCATGGAATACGACATCTTCATCGGACACGCGTGGCGCTTTCACGAGCATTGGAAGAACCTCGCTCGAGAACTTGATGAGCTCGAGGATTTTCGCTGGCGGAATTTCTCCGTTCCCTGGCACGACCCCGCGTTTTCCGCGAACTCGGACAACGGAAGTCGCCGCATCCGTCGCTGGCTAGAGGCGCAGATCGCGCCATCCCAAGTCGTCGTCGTTCCCGATGGGATATGGGAGATCCGCAGTGCGCGCCGGTGGCTCGAGCACGAAATCGATCTCGCGCGACGCAGCGGCATTGAAGTGATCGCGATGACCTCGCCCGGGAAGAACAACGTGGACCCGAGCCTGCTCGAACGGGTCGACACCGTCATCACATGGGGCGCAGCCGCTCTGCGAGACCATCTCCAAAACGCCAGGTCCGCCGATCGAAGCGCTTCAAGCCCTTCGATCGTCGCTCAAACGGCGCTCACCTCGGGAATCCGCGAAGACTACGACTCCCGCGAATGGCAAGAGCACCGTTTCGGCATGCCGCTCGAGCGTTGGGCGTCTTTCGCGGGCCGATCTTTCTGGATCACGGGAGCAGGTAGCGGTTATGGGCATGCGATGGCCGCGGCACTAGCCGCCGCGGATGCGACTGTGTTTCTCTCCGGGCGAAGGCGAGAGAAGCTCGAAGAGAGCAAGAACGACATCGCGCGCCTCGGGATCCCCACCGAGCGCTGTCGGATCTTGCCCTGCGATGTCGCGAACCCGGCAAGCGTCGCTGATGCCGTTCGGTCCATCTCAATGCACAGCGCTCGGCTTGGCGGTCTCGTCAACAATGCCGCCGAACCCTTGCGCGGCGATGTCTCCCCTCTACAGAAATGGTCCTGGGAATCATGGGAGTCCATGCTGCGAACGAATCTGACCGGCGGATGGCTCACGGCGCGTGCGGCCCTCCCGCTGATGACCGGGGGAGACGGCCTCCGAATCCTCTTCATTTCCTCCGGAGCAGGATGGGCCTCGACCCCGGATGCGGGCCCCTACAACATCTCCAAGGCCGCCTTGAACAACCTCGCCATGTCGCTTGCCGCCGAGGTCGAACGCGACCATCCCCATAGCGACTGCCAAATCAACACGCTCAATCCCGGGGAATCCTTCACCGAGATGAATCAGGGGGCCACCGCCTCAGCCTTTGCCGTCGTTCCATCCGTGCTCGCCCTTCTCTCCCACCCACCGGGCGGTCCGAACGGTCGTTTCTTCCATCGCAACGGAAGCTCTATGGCCTTCTGCGAGGCGGCACCTTGGCCGAAGCCCCTGCTCGAGCCTTGCGTCCCGCAAGGCTGCACCTCGCAAGCCGACCTTTCGGCTGCGGCCAAGCTCTGATCTAGATCAAAGTCAATATATCGAGTAGGAGGCGGGGTCACCCCCGCCGTCCTCTCACACCACCGGACATGCGGTTCCGCATCCGGCGGTTCATGAAACACACTGGAGTCGTCGCACGGTCTCGAGCAGCGACACCAGCCCCAAACGATCAAAGTAGACCTTGC
>JALUUK010000375.1 GCA_027021395.1 Acidobacteriota bacterium | reverse complement strand
CCACGCGCCCAAACACTTCGGAGAACGGCTCTACGCGGCTCCGCAAGGACCGAGGCTGGCCCCAGCGGAAACTGAGCCAACGGAAAGGCTTCTCCAGTGCCATCCATTCCGGTAGTTCACCCCGCGCCCGGTCGGAGCATCGTCCAAGGTGCGTCGTCACCAGCGCACACGGGGTATGCGTTCGACTCCACACCACAGAACTACAGGGTCGCCGGGATTCCACCAAGCAAGACCGAATAAACCAAGCAGGCTACACAATGATCTCCTCGTCGCCTAGCCTGATTCGATAGGCCTCGTACAGGGGGGTGTCGTCAAAGCACGCGAGGAGGTGTCCGTTCGAGAACCCTAGCCTCAAAGTCCCATCGGCGGATGCATGCGCCGAGTCGACGGATTCTCCCAGCAACTGCATCAACTGTGACTCACGAACCGGTACGCGTGAACGCTCTACGTCGCTGAGGCGGCCATGTCGCGAATGCGAAAAGGATGATTCGATGGTGATGCTGAAGTCGTTCGTGAAGGAAAGGTGTACGGTGTTCTCGCTAAACGACACTTGTCTTAGCGTGCCCCCGAGTAAACGCGACGTGTCGAACCCAGCCGGTAGCCCGTACACTTATCTCATCCTCCATCGGGCGGAAAGGGAATGTGTCTCTCTGGTCTGCCACCCGGCTTCATCGTCGAGGGATCGATCGGCTGCCAGGAACCGTCCTCCATCGGTTTCTCCAGCTTCCAGTATCCATTAGGGTACTGCTCAGTTGGTGGCATCTCTCGAACTCGCCAACCATCCGGGATGTCCTTCGGAGGGTAATGCGGGGGATTCGTTGGCGGCTTGAACTTAGGTGACGGCTTTGGTTTCTTCCGTGTAGCATCATAGCAATCCGCAGCCCTGCGGCCCTTGCGCAGATTCTTCCAGACGATATAGCTCCCAACGACGACGCTCGCCCCGGCGATGATCCGGTCGATCGTGTCCACCTGCTCGCCGGTGGTCGGGTCCCAGCCCGTGAAGGCCACCGTGATGTCCACGTAGTCGCTCAGCAGGTAGCCCGCCACGATGGGCAGGTCCTCCTGCATCCGGCCGGCGACGACCTGCAGACCGATCACGAAGTTCGAGGCCGGAGTCGCCTCCCCGAGCGCCGCCAGATCCATTCCCACCAGGGCCTGGAGCTCGGGATCCGTGACGATCTCCCCGTCCGACCAGGTGAAGGGCACCGCCAGGCCGTCCCGGAAGCGGTAGAGATCTCCGCCCTTGCCGCGCCGGGCGTACCAGGCGCCGCCGTGACCGGGGCAGGCCAGTGCCCGAGCCGGCCTCCGCCATGCCCCCAGAACGTCTGCGGTCCCACTGCGGGGGCCAAGAGCCCAGAGGCTGTCCGAGTCCTCCACCATCGCCACGGTCAGCTTCCGCCGCTCGCGACCTCGTAGGACCATGCGATGTTGGGGAGTCGCGTGACTAGGGTTGCGAGAAGTTCTCGTGCGTCCCGAGAATTACAGCTTGGCCCTGAGATGCCGAGCCGGCCTCCGCCCGCCTCACCGATGCGTACTAGCAAGGAACCGATGCATTCACCCGAAGGAGGCAAAGCGAGCTCTACGTGTAGTGGTGTAACGGTCTGATCACTGATCAAAATGCATGTGCCCACAAGTTCTGCAGCTGCCGGTCCAGTCTTTCGGGCACGTGCGACGAAGATCCCGTCAAGGCTCTCGTTCTTCCACTCTGGGTAGTGGCTACCTAGCACCGTCGGAAGGAACAGCTCAAGGGAGTAGCAGAAGACCGAGGAGGGGGCGACAGCGAACTCTGATCCAATAGACACTCCTGCTAGTAGTGCCTTCAACTCTGAGGCGATCCGGACTTCTAGCCTCCGTGTCAGTTCCTGCCCACTTGGCTCCATCATCGATTCTTCAGGTGCTTCTCGATGCTCTTGATGAGTTGTTGCTCGGTGGCCAAGCGCTCACTGTGGCCGAAGTCCGATCCCATCTCCACAATGATTTCAATGCGCTGCTGCACGCTTTGCGTTAGCTCATCGCGAAGTCTGGCAAGCTCATCGACGTCGTACAGCTGGAGATCTTCTACATCTGGGAGCCTCCCATGGACCTTACCGGTGGCATCAAGTCCCGCGTTGATTGCACGATGCCCGCCTGTTGCATGATAGCAGTCCGCCGCCCTCCGGCCCTTGCGCAGCTCTCTCCAAACCAGATAACTCCCGAAGATGACACTCGCTCCGGCCACCACCCGGTCCAGGGGGTCCACCTGCTCGCCGGTGGTCGGGTCCCAGCCCGTGAAGGCCACCGTGATGTCCACGTAGTCGCTCAACAGGTAGCCCGCGACGATGGGCAGGTCCTCCTGCATCCGGCTGGCGACGACCTGCAGCCCGATCACGAAGTTCGAGGCCGGAGTCGCCTCTCCGAGCG
>JALUUK010000374.1 GCA_027021395.1 Acidobacteriota bacterium | reverse complement strand
TCGGCTGCGGCGGAGCGTCGATGCGGACGAGGCGCTCGACTTCCGCGTAGACCCGTTCGAGGTCGAAGGGCTTGAGCAAGGGATCACGCCCGGATTCCCGCACCGCCTCGGAAGATTTGGCCGCCAACATGTCCCCCGTGCTGAAGATGGTCCGGGCGCAAAGACCGGGATGATCGCTCTTCAAGTGCTGCCAAAACGCCTCGCCGGATGTCCGCGGCATGCGAAGATCGCAGATGATCGCATCCGGCGTCCAACTTTCGAGCATTTCGAGCCCCTCGCCGCCGTCGCCCGCCAAGCGTATGCGGCAGCCGACGAGAGAGAGGGCTTCCTGCAATACGGAGGCGAGCGGCGCTTCGTCTTCGATGACCAAGACATTGACGTCCGCCAATCTGCGCTTGCGCTCGGCCGCGGCCGGTGCGTTGCTCTTGCGCTCGACGGGGCGGGCTTCGAGCGGATCGAGCGAAATACGAAAGAGCGTGCCCTTGCCCGGATGACTCGTCACGCGGATCTCACCGCCATGATCCTCGATCGTCGCAGCAACGAGCGACAGCCCGAGTCCCGTTCCGCGCCCTTTCGCCTTGGTCGTAAAGAAGGGATCGAAGAGGCGGTCGAGGTGCGCATCCGCGATCCCGGGGCCGGTATCGCTGACTTCGGTTTCGATGCGAGGACCGCTCGCATCGACGCGAATCGAGATGATTCTCGGAACCGGCTGTTCTTCGAGCGCGTGCGTTGCGTTGGTCAGCAGGTTGATCATGACTTGCAACAAGGCGTCTTCCTGACCGAGCACCACCGCACCTCGTGCGACGGAAGACTTCAATTCGATGCCTTTGGAGCGGCAGGTATAGGCCAAGATGGCGACGGCGCGATCGACGACGTGCGCCAGATCGACGGGACCTTTCGTATTTTCGCTCGAACGGGCGAAGGCCAGCATGTTTTCGACGATGCCTTGGCAACGGCGCGCCTCGATTTCGAGCGTGGCAATCCAGCGCTCGCGGCCGGCCGCCTCCGGAGAACGCGACAAGAGCTGCGCGTACCCCAGAATCGTCGACAACGGATTGTTGATCTCGTGCACGATGCCGCCGAGCAACATCCCCAGCGAAGAGAGCTTTTCGGCTTGCGCCATCTGCTGTTCGCGCATCCTGGCATCGCTGACGTCTTCGATCACGGCCAGATAGTCTGCCAGCCCTTTGGGTCCACGCACGGGGTGCACGCGCACGAGGAACGTGCGTCCGGACTCCGGGAGCACGACTTCTTCGCGCAGGGGTGGTTCACGTCGACAACGCGCGGCCAAACTTTGCAGCCGCGTACTTTTCCCCTGCTCGACCTCGTCGAGTTCTTCGAGCAGGCGACGCGCCACCGGATTGAGCAAACGCAAGCGGCCGTCCGCCTCGAAAAGGCACACTCCGAGCGGAAGTTCTTCGACGACGGATTGCATCAAGTCCCGCTGCGATTGCTGCTGCGCACCGAAGCGTTCGCCCGCGAGGGAGAGAACGCTCTGCACCACTTGTGCAACGCGATCGACCTGTTCGGGCATGGCGATCCGCCACCCGAGGCAGACGCCGGCCCCCCGATCGGATGGCGGAAAGGAAATCCAATGCATTGCACCTCGGTCGTTTCGATCGCTTTCGACCTGCAACCAACTCGGATCCTCGGGGGCGACCGGCGTCAGTGCGGCCAAGCGCTCGAGCGCTTGCCGGCCGGTTTCACCTTCCGGCCATGCCATGCTTGCCGGCGCCGCCCCGTCTCCGAGATCGAGAGTCAACGCACCGGCCGTCGGCTGAAGCAGATCGCACAAGCAATGCCCGGCGGCGACCATGGCCGAACGCGGGCCGATGGCCACGCTGAGTTGGCGCGTCAAATCGAAAAGCGCGGCCACCTCGGGACCTTGACCGACGGAATCGCGAATCGCCGAAAACCTCTCCGCCTGCAACGCCAAAGCCCAACCGAGCAGCAGAACTCTTTCTTCGATCACCGCGATTTCCGCTTCACCGAAAGGATCTTCGTGCCGCGCCAAGATCAGAACACCGGCGGACGACGGCGCGAGGGCGACGTAGAGCAATTCCCCGTAGCCGAGCGAAGCGAGCAGGTCATCGAGCGCGTGCCGGCGCCCTTGGCGCGTAGAGCGGGATTCGCAGCGCACGGTCTCGACATTGACTTCCAAAGGAGGGAGCGCCACGGCGTGCCACGCACCCGCATCGTGCCGAAAAGTGGGAGCGAAGACACCCTGCCGGCCCTCGATCAAACCGGCGAGGCCGGCATTCGGTGCGCAGGCTTCGAGCCAAATGGAAAGAGTTTCGGACGGTTCTCGCGCGGCAGCGAGCCGTTCACTCAAGAGACGCCGGTCGAGATCTTCTTCCTGCACCTTGCTCCGCCTCGAGGTCGGTGCATCGACCGACCCATCGG
>JALUUK010000373.1 GCA_027021395.1 Acidobacteriota bacterium | reverse complement strand
CACCTCATCGCGTACTTTTTGGACTCGCTCGTGCTCCTTGTCGAGTTCCGCACGAACCATTTGTATCTGGCGCTCACGCTCTACGAGTTCTGCTGCTTTCCGATCGAGAGCTTCCTTCTGACCGGTGACTTCTTCCAAGAGATTGCGATAGGTCTCCATCGCCTCTTTCAGACCGACCTCCGTGGCGTCGAAGAACTCTTTCCTTGTCCCGTCGACTGAGAGTATCCGAGCCTCCTCGCCCGAGGCGAACTCCGCCTCATCCCCGGAGCTGTCACCCGCCGTCGCCCCTTCTTCCGCTATCGTATGGGGGACGAGCTTTCCAACCGTAAGAATATCTAGGAACACGATGGTGTTCGTCGCGAAAGCTGCCAGAAGAAGCCAGCGAAGCCGGGTTTTTCGAATCATCTGCCATTCTCCTGCAAGTGAGCATGCCGTTTGCCGCTCATTTCGTCGATCTCTGCCTGCTCTAGTCGATCGGCATCGAGGGCATGAGCGCGGCGCTCCTCGTCTTGCAAGCG
Organism: Acidobacteriota bacterium; assembly: GCA_027021395.1. Taxonomy (GTDB): domain Bacteria; phylum Acidobacteriota; class Polarisedimenticolia; order J045; family J045; genus JALUUK01. The sequence goes on along the minus strand of JALUUK010000373.1, from coordinate 10,313 downwards.
TTCCAAAACACGCATTTCTCTGCCGACCTCGGCAAGCTGACGTCGAACGCCGAACTCCTGCTCCGCAAGCTCCCCTTTTCTCGCACCGAGCCGCATAGCCGTTGATTTGAGGGCCTCCCGCCGCCGGCTCAAGAGCGTCAGGTCCGCACCGCCGATGCCCGACCTAGCTCTGTCGAGAATGGAGCGCGAAGACTCCTCGATGCCTTGCTCGAGCTCCATCATCTCTCGTTCCAGATCCGTCACACGCGAGACGATTTCCGAAAGCTCGCGGGCGAGTTGGTTCTTGCGTACACGCGCGAGCCTCAGGGGGGCCGCCAACCTGAATCGAAACTCACGCATTCAGCACCTCGTCTTCCTCGGAAGCGGGAGAAGCGCCTTCTGCAGCGATCATCCCGGCCTCAGTCTGCTCGAAGCTGGATGGATCATCGAAGTCTTGACAGAGAAACGTTTCGATTCGCGATCGTGCATCTACCGCGCGATCGAGTTCCTTGTCACTGCCGCCGCGATAGGCTCCGATTGCGATGAGATCTTCGTTGTCGCGATAGATCGCCATCATTCGACGGATCCGGTGTGCACGATCCATGTGCGCTTTGGAGACGACCTGCGGCATGACTCGCGAGGTCGATGCGAGCACATCGATTGCCGGATAGTGCGAGCGCTCGGCCAAGCGGCGCGAAAGAACGACATGACCGTCGAGAATGGCCCTCGAAGCATCGGCAACGGGATCCGACAAGTCGTCTCCCTCGACAAAGACCGTATAGATGCCCGTGATCGAGCCGCTGTCTCCCTGGCATCCTGCACGTTCGAGTAGCCGGGGCAGGAAGGAAAACACGGATGGAGTGTAGCCCTTGCTGGTGGGCGGTTCTCCTGCGGCGAGACCTATCTCGCGCAAGCCCATCGCCACGCGTGTCAGCGAATCCATCAAGAGAGTGACATGCTTGCCGTCCCGACGGAAGGCCTCGGCCGCAGTCGTCGCGGCAAGCGCGCAACGAACGCGCCTGAGGGGCGATTCATCGGATGTCGCCACGAAAACGACGGCTCGAGCCAAACCTCGGCTTCCAAGTTCGCCTTCAATGAACTCACGGACCTCTCGGTTTCGCTCTCCTACGAGCGCGATCACGATCACATCGTCGGCAGCATGCCTGGCGATTCCTCCGAGCAGTTTCGACTTCCCCACCCCCGCGCCGGCAAAGATCCCGATGCGCTGCCCGCGGCCGATCGTCAACATCCCATCGATGGCTCGCACTCCCGTGGCCATCGGCTCGTGAATTCTCGGTCGTTCGAGCGCTGCGACAGGCGGCGCGTAGATCGGCTGCACGGTCGTCGCCACCGGCGGAGCGAGCCCGTCGAGGGGCCTCCCCGTGGCATCGAGAACCCGCCCGAGCAGCCCGTCGCCGACCGGGATCGCGGGCTGGCGTTCGGTCGCGACGATTTTGTCGCCATGAGAGACCCCGCGCAGATGATCGATCGGCATGACAAAGACCCTCGAGCCCTCGAAACCAATGACCTCTCCGAGCGATAGCAGGTCTCCTCGCGCGCTCTCGATGCGAACCTCCTCGCCGATGCTCACCAACGGACCGCGACTTTCGACGGCCGCTCCAGCCGCTCGTACGACCTCGCCGACGCGACGCACGAGACTCCCCTCTCCCACGCGATCGCCGGCGAGTCTGAGTCGGCTCTTGATCGGCTCTAGGCCGTGCGCCGTCGGTGCCGTCACGGTGATTCCTGAGTCATTGCACCCCTGACCGCCGCGAACGCCGTCCGAAGGCGCGCATCGATTCCTTCGTCGCGGTACTCGACGAGAATGCCGCCCGGCTCGATATCCGGATCGACGATCAACTCGATGTTCCCCGCCGAGTCCATTTGCTCGCAGATTTCCAACACACTGGAGTGGTCATCGAGATTCAGATGCACTTTGACGGTTGAGCAGAGACCGAGGCCGTCGAGAACCTCTCGTGTCGCGCGACTCGCGACGGGATCTCCTGCTTCGATACGAGTCCGTACGATGCGTTCGGCGACCGCGATCGCGACTTCCATCACCTCATCGTATATCTCTTGGTACATCTTAGTCTTGAGCTTGTGCACTTCTTCTAGCGAAGCTGCGTAGCGCGCGCGACACTTTTCCCTCTCTGCCTCGACCGCCTTGCGAACCTCTTCTTCGGCCCGTCGCATACCTTCAGCATGTCCATCGCGCACCGCCTGTTCAAGGGCTCGCTGCGCCGCGGCCGGATCTTCCGCGAGCTGCCGATCGACAGGACGGAACGGATGGAGTTCTGCGTCCCGTAGCACTCGACTAGGCAACGGCCTCTTCCTCGAGGGAAATTACGCCCTCCTTTTCGAGCTTTAGGACCATCTCGATGATCGATCGCTGCGAAGCCTCGATTTCGGAGAGTTTCGGAGAGCCCAGAAAATCCAGTTCTTCCTTCAGCATCTGAGCCGCTCGCTCGGACATATTCCGGTAAAAGAGAACCTGAAGGTCCGGATCTGCGCCCTTGAGCGCAAGTGCCAGTGTCCCGCGCTCCACTTGCTTGAGGACCTCCTGGCAATCCTTGTCTGTGAGCGCGCCTAGCATTTCGAAGGTAAAGAGGAAGTTTCTCAATTCTTCGGCGAGCTCCGGCTCGCTGTCCCCGAGTTCGTCGATGATCTCTTGGCCCGTCGCTCGTCCGAGACCGATCAACGTGTCGGCCGCACTCTGAATTCCGTTCAGCGGGAATAGTGGTTCCTCGCACAATGCTTGCAGCTTCTCCTCGAGAACCCGGCCGACGCGAGTCACCACATCCGGACGCACCTCGTGAATCGCCGCCATCCGTTGCGTGAGATCAATCTGAGCGCTGCGCTCGAAAAGTCCTAGAATTCGCGATGCTTTCTTCGGCGGCAGATGAGACAAGACCAATGCCACCGTTTGCGGAGGTTCTTCCTGGAGTAGGGTCGCAAGGCGACGAAACGGAGCGACCACTAGCGATTCCGGCAACTCCGGCCGAGGAATGTCCGGCAGAACTTCTTCACCATCGAGCGGACGACCCGGCTCTAGCTCGGTAAGTAGTTTTTCCGCTTCACCGGGACGCGCACGGGACAGCAGGCGCTTGGCCAGACCCGGACCCGCCAATTCTACCGTACGGGATCGCTCGATGAGCGTCTGAAATTCTTCGAGCACCGACTCGAATTCGTTGGGCTCGAGCTTGTCGATACGTGCGATTTCCAGGGTGATTTCGCGAACTTCCTGTGTCTCTAGGTTCTGCAACACACATGAGGCCGCCTCCTCCCCGAGCAGGGTGATCAGAATCGCTGCTTTCTCGGCCCCCGTCAGCGCTTCGCCCATTAGGGTTTTTCCTCGTTCAACCAGACTCGCAATGTCTGGGCCACGCCCACCGGCTCCTCTGTCGCAAGCGCGCTTAGGCGCTGGCGCAGAGTTTCGACACGCGAAGGAGCCCCGAGACGACGCTGATCTTCCAACTCCGCTTGCGCACGGCGCTCTTCCTCACCTGAGCGGGCATCTTCAAACGCACCTCGGATCGTTCGTAGCAACGGACGATAGAAGAGAAGAAACGCCAAGAGTGCGAGCAAGATGAGTGCGGGATACTTGACCAACGGCAACCATGGACGCGGATCGAATTCTCTGACGAGAACCGGATCTTCCGTGACCTGAAACGGACCCTGCTGAACCGTCACGATATCTCCTCGGGCTTCGTCGAAGGAAACAGCGGCCTTGATGATTTCTTCGATTCTCGCGAGCTCCTCAGGAGGGCGTGCCGTCGTCTGCACGGAAGATCCCTCTGCATCCTGACCTTCGCCGTTGGTCACATGATCGACGAGCACGGCCACCGAAAGACGTTTGATCCGCCCCATCGGTTCTTCTACGGTTCGCTCAACAGTCGAGTAGTCGAAAGTCGACGTTTGATCCGATGATTTCTTGTTTTGCCCTCTTGCCGCACCTCGGCCGCCCTGCGCTCCGGGCAGATTCGCGGCTGTGCCCGGAACTCCTGAAGCTGCACCACCCGAGGAAGTTTGATCTTTCGACTTTTGCTCTCGTACGACGACTCCGGAATCGCCGTCGATCTGCCGTTCGTGCCGCACGACTTTCTGGAAGTCCATTTCGACACTGGCTTTGACTACGAAACGCCCGGATCCAATCAGCGGTTCGAGGACTTGCGCGACCTTCTGCTCATAGCTGTTCTCGACTTCAGAGCGCATTTCGACCTGCCGCGTCGCTGCGACTCCGCCCCCCTCACCGCCGCTTTCCCAAAGCACTCTGCCGGACGTGTCCACCACAGACACGTTTTCGGGCAGTAGATCGGGGACTCCCCCGGAGACGATGAAAGCGATGGACTGGACTTGACCCGGAGCAAGTGTCCGACTGCCCCGAATGGCCAGTGTGACTGACGCCTTGGCCACATCCTCATCGTCTAGAAAAATCCTGTCTCCTGGAAGTACCAAGTGGACCCGAGCCGAGCTCACCTCAGACAATGACTCGATGGTTCGGGCCAGTTCATCTTCCAGTGCTTTCTGATATCGGATCGCCTGCGTGCGATTCGACTGCGCGACCGTATCGTTGGCGAACATCTCCATGAACCCGAATCGTCCGCTCTCTGGAAGTCCCTTGTTCGCAAGATCCATGCGCAGCGAGTCGACTTGCTCAACGGGAACACGAATCGCGCCGCCGCCGGAGTCGATTTGATAGGGCACGTTCTGGGCCTGAAGCTCTTCGATGACGCTTTGCGCATCCTTCGGCTCCAAACCCGTATATAGAACGGACCAAGAGGGCTGACCCGCCCACCACACGATGCTTCCCATCGCAATGACGGTAAGAAGAGCAGAAGCACCAAGCGAGAACTGCTGTTTCATTGTCAGCGAGTTCCATGCCTTCAGTACTTGTTCAAAGACCTCTTTCATCAATCCTGATCCTGACCTGTAGGAACTTCACTCGAGGTTCATGACGACTTGTTCATCACATGACATACCACTCGGAAAACCGGTATCTATACCGACATGCGCATCACTTCCCGATAGGCGTCGAGCACCTTGTTTCGCACCTGCAACATCGTCTTGAATGAGACGTCTGCGCGCTGTACTTCCAACAACACGTTATGAATGTCGCCGCCTTCTCCTGAAAGGTACGCGGCCGCGGTGGCGTCTGCAGACTGCAACTTCCCGTCTACGTCTTTGAGTGCGGATTCGAGTGCTTCCCCGAAGCTTGGTCCGCCGGCCTGTTCTGCGGATTCAGCCCTTCCGACCCCGATCGATCGGCCGGCCTGCCCGGGCTCTATGGCGGGGCTCTTTCCTAGCGATCGTAGACTCGATAGATCGATAAAATCACTCATTTTGCGCTCCTAAGATAGTATCGATGGAAGCTGAACGATATCGCTTCGGATCACCTGATGATCCGCATGGCATCCGCTGACATCCGCTTCGCCGAGGCGATGACGTTGATATTCGCCTCATAGGAACGAACGGCGGACAGCATGTCGACCATCTCTTCCGCTGGATCGATGTTCGGATAGGCAACGAAACCCCTTGCATCTGCATCGGGGTGGGAAGGTTGAAAGCGGAGTTGGGGAGGCCGCGGATCGACTTCGACACTGGTCACTTTGACCCCGCGAACGGCTCCGGCGAGCGAATCCGCAAAGCTCGCACCCTTGGGGATGGTTGCGGTAATCACCGGAAGCCGCCGCCTGTACGGCCCGCCTTCCTCGGTTCTCGTCGTCTGTGAATTCGCCATGTTCGACGCGATGACCTCCATTCGCGCTCTCTGCATATCCAATGCGCTAGCTGAGATTGCGACGGATTTTCCTATTCCCATCAGCCTCTACCTCCACTCGTTGCAGCAATCAGCTGCTTGATCCTGAGATTTGCCAGTTCCACCGCAACGGAATAGCGGTGTCGCGTCGAACCCAACGCCAGCATTTCCCGCTCGATGGAGACGTTGTTTCCATCCTGACGAACCGGCATGCCCTCGACCTCCTTTAGCGCTGCCATAGCCGCTGCTGCGCCGCCGGACGAGTCGCGACGCAATGCCTGCTTCATCGCGGCATCGAAGTCGAGATCGACGGCCGAGTAACCGGGGGTGTCGACATTGGCCACGTTGCTCGAGAGAAGCTCGTGTCGGCTCGAAGCGACATCCATCGCCCTTTCGAGACTGTTGAGAAAACCATCGACCGTAAAATCACTGATTGCCATTCTTCTCTCCAGTCCAGCGCTCGAGGCTCAACTCGTCGCGCGCCTTTCGTTCACACTTCGCCTTTCGCTCACACGCGCTCTCGACGAAGCCGTCTCCAGCTTGGCGAAAGCAAGTCCCGTGCCGGTCGATAACGCCTTCGGAAGCTCTCTCCAACTCTGTTGATCTCGCGTACTTAGTCGTCGCAGGATGCTCCTGCCCCCATTCGGTGCTCGGGGAAATCCTCAGATCTTTCGACTGTTTGCTGTCGTGAGTCGTCAAGAACGTCATCGGGCCGACACTCCGGCGGCAGATTCTTCCTCCCGCCAGATCTTGAGCTTGTTCCTCAAGGTTCTCACGGAGATCCCGAGCATTTCGGACGCGCGCGTACGGTTGCCGCCTGCGGCATCGAGCGTTCGCTCGATGAGCTTTCGTTCCGCCTGGGCGATGGTCATTCCGGGAATGAAACCGTCCTTCGCCCCGCCTGCCGTCGATCCGAGGGGTCCCCCCGTAGATTCAGTGATCGAGCGCGCAAAGGCATGATCATCGAGCACCAAGTTCCGCGCATCGACGACTCCGTCTTGGTCGAGAACCACCGCCCGCTCGAGCACGTTTCTCAGCTCGCGCACGTTTCCGGGCCATGGATGGCTTTCGAGCCGAGCGATCGCCTCCTCGGTAAGACTCGGAGCCTTGCGCCCGAGCTCTTCGGAGATTTCCTCTGCGAAATGACGTGCAAGGACTCCGATGTCGCTTGACCTAGCGCGTAGCGGCGGAACCTCGACCGGAATGACTCGCAGCCTGAAAAACAAGTCGCGGCGAAACCTCCCCTGTTCGACCAATTCTGATAGATCCTGGTGCGTGGATGCTAGAATTCGGATATCGACCGCGATCGAAGTACTGCTTCCGAGTGGAGTCACGCGCCTTTCTTCGATGGCCCGTAGTAACTTCGCCTGTATCTCCAACGGGCAATCTCCAATCTCGTCCAAGAGGAGAGTCCCTCCGCCCGCCCGGGCAAACAATCCGTTGCGATCTTCATCCGCTCCGGTAAAAGCTCCGCGTCGTACACCGAAGAGTTCAGCTTCTAGAAGTTGTTCGGGAAGCGCAGCACAGTTGATGGCAACAAACGGACCCGAGGCCCTCCGAGAGTGGTGATGGATCCAGCGAGCTACGACTTCCTTTCCGGAGCCGCTTTCTCCTCCGATCAGCACAGTGGCGTCGCAGGCTGAAGCACGCCGGGCCTCATCGAGGACCCGAGTAAAGTTCGGATCGTTGCCGATCGGTGGGCAGTAGCTCTCCGAAGATACGTCACGGCTCGAGAAAACCCTTCGCAAAGATGCGAGCAAAGTCTCCGGCGCAAATGGCTTGAGGAGGTAGTCGCATGCCCCTCGTTGCACGGCACGAACCGCGTCTTCGATGGTTCCGAAGGCCGTGACCATGATCACCGGGAGTTCAGGACGAAGAGCCAGCCCGCGGCGCAGCAGCTCGTTGCCGTCGATTTCCGGCATTCTTACGTCCGAAACCATGGCATCCCACGGCCGCGTTCTCAGTGCGTCGAGAGCCTCCGCCCCGCCCGGACACTGAGTCACCTCGAACCCGGATCGCAGCAACACGCGTGCGATGGCGCGACGCATCGAATGATCATCGTCTACGACGAGCACGTTCCTGGTTTTTTTCTCCCTCATCGTCCGTGCGCTCCTTTATCGCCGCCTTCGACTCTCGCCACTGTGCCTCCGCGTCGGCGCGGCAGAATCATCGTCAGGGCGGCACCACCAAGGTCCGACTGATCGACCACCAACCTCCCTCCGTGAGAATCCACGACCCGAGTGACCACCGAAAGACCGAGTCCCGTGCCGAGGTCACGGGTCGAAACAAACGGCTCCGTCACCTTTCTTCGCATCTCCACCGGAATGCCGGGACCTTGGTCTTCAACCGAGACGGCAAGGTGATGTTCCTCCGACTGTACGACCACTCGAATCGTTCCTTCAGGGGGCGAATGATCCAGCGCGTTTCGAAGAAGATTCAGCATCGCCTGGCGAACCTGCTGTCCATCGAGTTGCGCCCTACCCTCCTCGCAGCCGCGGACAGCAGATCCGAAGATCACCTCTATCCTCACCGTCGCTGCATCCGCCATGGGCCGTACGAAATCGACGATTGCCTCGACGAGCGCGCAAAGATCGACCTCGCCGTAGCGGGGCCGCGACTCACGCACTCCGGCAAGAAGGCGCGATACGATGGCCGAGAGGCGACGAACTTCGACGAGAATCTCTGCTGCCTGCGCCTTCGCCTGAGAACTCGGTTCGAGGTCGTCGACCAGCATGCTCGTCAATAGTTCGAGGCTTCCTAACGGATTGCGCACTTCATGCGCGATCTCGGCGGCCATCCGGCCCATCGCTTCCAGTCTCGACCGACGTGCTGCGCGCTCCTTCAATTCGAGCAACTCCGTGGCGTCGTGAACGACGATCAACTCCGCAGACGCGTTCTCCGACAATGACAAGTCGCGGCGACGCACCAACCATCTTTGCTCACCTCCCTCAGCGGTCGGCACGCGAATCGTCCCGCTTGATTGCGGCTCGAGGCGATCGAGAACTTTCACCACGTTCAATCGACGTGCTTCGTGGTTCTCGGCCATGACTTCGCCGCTTTCGCTCAGCAGAACGACACCCGCGTCTAGGTTCTCGAGCACCGAATCGAGCGCAGACGCGAGGCGGTGTTTTTCGGTCAGTGCATTCGCCAACCGATGGCGCTCTTCACCGACGCGCCGTGCCCATGTGCTCGTGGTTCCCATAATCTTGCGGTGACGCCGTATGAGATCTTCCGATACGCTTTCAAGCAGGCTGAAGTCGCTTTCTACGCGATCAACATCCTCCATTGTCGACCCCGTCGTCTTCATGAAGCACCTTCCGCCCTACGTCCGCGTGGCGTGGAATCGCTCGTCTTCCCTGACTCGACAGGTTTCGTTGCCGAATCCGGGGAACGATTGTTCGATGACCGTGGGATCAAGCTCAGCAAATCCATGGCCGCGTAGGCAACGGGCTCCGGTGGATCTGCACCCAAGATCGCCTCGAGTCGTATTCGTGCCGCATCTATCTTCTTCTCGCGAAACTCGCATGCGGCCATTCGCACCTCGAGCCACCGTCTCTCGGAATCGAGCGGAAGGTCGCGCGCACGGCGATAGTCGTCGCATGCCTGCGTCCACCGGCCATCGAGCGCTCGAGCGTCACCCCTGAGAAGGGCTGCCTCCCCCTTGATTCTCTTGATGGGCTCGAGAAGCTCCGCCGCGCGTTGGGGCCTGCCCTGAGCAAAAGCCGCACGCGCTGCGATCTTGCGAGCCGCTTCTTCCTCGACGCCGAGTGGATCCTTCTGCTCGATGAGATTGGAGACCTGCGCCCACTCCTCGTCACGCGCAAGTGCCTCGAGACGGTCGAGGTGATTTGCCTCGGCCCCCATCCCCGAATCGAGAGGTCGAGTGCGAGCGAGCCCGGCAAGGGCCACCGAACGGTTGCCCCAAGGCCGGGAGGCGAGAATCGAGTAGAGAGCAGCAGCACGCTCGTTGTCGCCGATGGATTCCCGCAATGCAGCCGCGTCGAGTTGAATCTGACGAGGCAAGGACGCGACTTGGTCTATCCTCCGGGCCAATTCGTGATAGAAGACCGCTTCTTCGGGCTTGTCGGCGATTTCTCCAGCGAGAAGATTCATCTCCGTCTCGAAGATATTGCGGGCGAGCGTTCCTGCGATTCCGTCGCCTCGCTGGATGAACGCAGCGAGGGTCAGCAAGGCCGTGCGACGTCCGTGCTCCTCGATGTCCATGTCGATCAGACGTCGCAATGCCCGCGCGGCGATGGCCCCTTCTTGGGTTTGATCGACGATGAGTTGGTATTCGTAGCGGGCATCTCCGGTCAGACCATGCTCTTGGTAGAGTTCGGCGCGCATGATGCGGGCCTCGAGGACCTTGCCGGGGTCGTGGCCTTGATCGATGGCCTCGCTCGTCAACCGAAGCGCCAGTTCGCTCGCGCCGAGTTGCTTGAATTGACGAGCAGCACGCAGAAAGGCTTCGACTCGACGGGGGTCTCGGGGGAATACGTTGGCGAAACGCAGCAACACCCGCGCCGCTTCTGCTTTGCTCATCGTTCGCTCGGCGGCATCGGCCCAATACCAAGCGATA
>JALUUK010000372.1 GCA_027021395.1 Acidobacteriota bacterium | reverse complement strand
AGGTGCATCACAGTCTGCCCTGCATCTTCACCCACATTGATGCCGATGTTGAATCCATCAGGCTGGTATCGCTCGAGCACCGCATCTCGGGCGACAGAGATGGCCTGCGCCAGTTCCGCCTGTTCCGTAGAGGTCGCCTTGAACCAATCTTCCACATGTCTCTTCGGGATCAAGAGCGCGTGTCCATCGGAAACCGGGAACTTATCCCAAAGACCAAGGACGTTTTCTCCCTCATGAAAGACGCGGTCAGGTTCAACGCTACAAAAAGGGCACTTCCCCTCTTTCATCTTGAAGGTCCCCCTGTGGGCTTGCTGACGACGGAAAGTCGACCGGCAAGCCCCGCGATACGGCACGAAGCACAGCGCCAGCGAGGCATGGGTTTCTGCGCCGGCCGCTCGGTGTGGCAAACATGGCAGCGATGCACGTAGACGATCTTCGGCCGACCGCGCCCCGCGAGACGAAGAGAATCGAGATCATCTACCGTAAGCCGTGCACGAGCCGGGTATCCCGCTGCTTGAACCAATGCAGCCCATTCCGTACCGTGCGGCCGGCAATGGGCGCTGGATCTGTCGTGAACGACCAGGTGCGCCAGCTCATGCGTCAGGACCTCCTCGAGGAGCGTTCCCCTGGCTTGCACCAGCCCTTGGTGGAGCCGGATTTCTCGAGCCTCCAGCGCACACCGGCCCAGCGATCGACGGAGGCGTCGCGAGAAAACGACCGACACCCCCGCTGCGAAGCCATCAGGCAGCCCCCAGGCCAGAGTGCAGTGCTTGAAGACCCGCGCGACAAGGCGTGCCTTCGCTCCCGAGATTCCGCTCACTCCCAACTCCTCACAGAAGTCTTCCCGTGGAATACACGGCGGAGATTCTCTCACATACCGGCGCATGCAGGCCGCTCCCTGCATCATCGCGGAATTCGATCACTTCCGCGATGTCGGCATTCCTTCGGTGCTTCCGGGTGGGGGAGTCCGCACTTTTGGGAAAGCGCAATCGAACGATCTGCAAGTCCCAACCACATGCGTGCTTCGAGAAAGCGAGCGTCTCGAGGGTCGTGCGTCGGCAAATGTCGCCCTTTCGTTGAGCAACCGTGAATTGGGCGGCATCGTTCTTCGACCGTCGTTCCGAAGGATTCTCGCAAACGACTAGAACACGATGATGCCGATGGCGATCATCTCATACCACTGGAGGTCGTCGGGGGTGCAGCAAGGGCTAGGCGAGGACGCGGTTTTCTTCGATGGCTTGGACGACGCGTTGGAGGGTGATGATGTCGATGTCGCGGGCGGGGTAGAAGAGAGCGCCGCAGACGGCTCCAGGCTCGAGTTCGGGGGTGATGTGCATGATCAAGACGTCGCCTTCGAGCGTTTGATCGCCGACGTGCAAGGTGGCTCGCTTGAGGCAATCGCCGACTTCGAGGCCGGGCAAGTCGTGAGCGAGCGTGAAGGATAGGCCGCCGGAACTCAGGTCGCGCAATGCCATCTCACAGGAATGGCCTCCCGGCTCGGGAAAAGCGAACTCGATGCGCGCTTGCAAGTCTTCTGAGAGGATATGACGGTCTTTTTTTCGACGACAAGAAGTCATGACACTCATCATCAGCTCCCGGAGATGCCTTTCTCCCTGGAAGAACGTAGTTTCCCCGGCGGAAGCCGGCCAGGGGTCTTTCCCCGGGATCTTGTTAGAATGCGGTCGCCGGCCGGAAAACACACGTGCGAAAGATGACGAATGCGATGGATCAGCGACGCCCCGATGGCGCCCGGACGAGGCGAACAGGCTCGGAGAGTCGAGACGCGCTGCATCGCTGGTATCGAGCGAATGCACGAGAGCTTCCGTGGCGAAAAAACCGCGATCCCTATCGCATTTGGATCAGCGAAATCATGCTGCAGCAGACGACGGTGACGGCGGTGCTCCCCTACTGGGAGCGATTCGTCGCACGCTTTCCGAGCCTTCGAGATCTCGCTGCCGCGTCGGAAGAAGAGGTGCTCGAGATTTGGTCCGGGCTGGGCTACTACCGGCGTGCGCGCATGTTGCATCGCGGGGCGCGTCAACTGGTCGAGGGAGGATGCGCCGCGTTGCCGAATTCCTTCGAGGCCTTGCTCGACGTGCCGGGAATCGGCAGCTACACCGCCGCCGCGATCGCTTCGATCGCCTTCGGCGAAATGGAAGCGGTGGTCGACGGAAACGTCGTTCGGGTGATCTCGCGTTTCCGCGGTATCGAAGGAGATCCTCGACGTGCCGCCGTTCGGCGCGCGATATCCGAAGCGGCAAGAGCCTTTCTCGACCGACGAGATCCGGGAAGCTCCAACCAAGCTCTGATGGAAGTCGGCGCGACGGTCTGCCGACCGAAGGCACCGGATTGCGCTCGTTGTCCGTTGGCGAAGCATTGCGTTGCCAAAGAGAGCGGCGATCCCACCGCG
>JALUUK010000371.1 GCA_027021395.1 Acidobacteriota bacterium | reverse complement strand
ACGAACGAACGCATTCGCTTCCACCGAGCACGACCTGGCTGAGTCCCTCTTCGCTTGCGCAATGCACTGAGGCATCTCCCATGCTGGTCATCAGCACGGGGGAACCTTCCCGCGATCGAAGGTACCCGAGTGTCTGCTTTCGCTCGAGAGCCCGTTCGTGGAGCGCGTCGAGAATCATCGCCTTGTGCACTTCGCAGTAAGGATCGTGCGCACCTAGGCTCCCGCCATAGAAATAGGCATGCTCGATATCTCCCCCGCCGCAGAGATAGCGAATCGGGCAGCGAGGACATTCCGGTTTGTTCTCTAGGCTGGTCTTCCGAAAGACTCGGGCAACCTCGCTTGCGGCCATAACGTCCGCAAGGCGACCGCTTTCATACCGACCGATCGCGAGTTCCGGAACGTTGGCCATGGAAGGAGAGGGATAGATCGTTCCGTCGGAATAGACACAGATGGAAGTGATCGCTGCTGAGGAGAGGTCGCGGCGCACTCCTCGTGGAACATTCACGCGAGATTTGATCGATTCGACATTGTCGATCGTGATCCCGACTTGCTTCGCAACCGAATGGGCGCGCCGCACGATTTCGAGGACTCTCTCTACGGTCGGCGTCCGATCATCAGCATCGTTTGCCGCTGCTCGGCCGCGCTTGTGCAACCAAAGCAGATGATGATTTGCGACACCGAGTTGCGCCGCGAGGCGAGTGACCTCAGGAACGTCTTCCGCGTTCTCATCGGTGATCGCCGTCGTGATAGTCACCGGAAAACCTGCGGATACGGCGGTGCGGATTCCTTCGCAGATCTTGTGAAACGAACGCGGTCCTCGAATCGGATCGTTGATCTCCGGTTTCGAACCATCCAAGCTGATTTGAATTCGCAAACGATTGTGGTCGAAATCCCGGCATTTCGCCAAACGCGCCGGCGTAAGCAGGATACCGTTGCTGAGAACCGCGACCTCGGCACCGGCCACATCGAGCGCCCGGCCTGCGATCTGCGGAAAATCTTCGCGCACGAACGGCTCGCCGCCGGTAAAGAAGAAACGCGTCACACCGAGATCTGCGGCTTCGCCGATCAAGGCGGAAAGTCGCTCATAAGGTAGACCCGGCTCGCCGCCGGGCCCGGAACTCACGAGACAATGCCGACAGGATAGGTTGCAGGAATTGTTGGTATGAATCCAAAGATCGGTCAGGACGGCACTTTCGACATGCGCTTCCCGCCCGCCGTACGCCATCGCGGCAGGAGCATTCTCGAAGAGAAAACCGCGTCGCATCGCCTCACTGACTAGCGAGTCGACCTCATGCCAGGCTTGGAAATACTCGAGTTCCTCCCGGCGCGCATGTCGAGCAACGACGGCCCCAAGCCTCTCGCCGCCACTGAAGTCCTGAAGAATGGCCGCACCGCCTGTGTCGGTGGCCAACCAGTTCGGTTGCTGCGTGTCGATCAGAACCACGCTGTCCCCTTGCCTGTCCACAAAAACGGCCGCAGGTGCATAAACCATGGTGTCGGGAGAAAGTCGCATCTCTGTCCTCAAGTTCAATGACGGCCATATCGAAGCGCCGTGCCCCGGCGCCGCACCAAGACAGGCATCGACGGCAGATCCCGGCTCATCTTCTCATAGGCGCAAGAGCCCGCAACACGCCACCCGTCCGGCTGCATGCGCCACTACCGAAGGGAAATACTAGCAATCGTCGCGCCATCCGACGAAACGCCGAAAAGAAGCTATCTCCCGCGCGCAGCGCAGCCGGAGGTCATTCGCCTCGACGTTTCGGTCGACCGAAACGGGCATCCTCCGCTCGTTCGGCGAGCCGCAAAGCGCCGATTGATCCGGCAAATTCTCCTACCAAGACCTTTCGAGTCTCGCGCATGACTTGGGTTGGGACGACCTTTCACTCGAGATCGTAGCGGGCCAAGCGAGTATAGAGGGAGCGTAGACTGATCCCGAGCAGGTGTGCGGCACGAGTCTTGACCCCACCACTGTGAAGCAGTGCTCGACGAATATGCTCTCGTTCGACTTCTGCAAGATGACGAAAATCGCTTTCCCCCTCGTCCTTGCCTTCTTCGTAGCTGCTCTTGGGGGAAGCGGAGACAGCCTCCGTGGCGACGGTACGTCCCCTCCGCTCCGGCATCTCAGAAAATGAAAGGGGAGGAAGATCCTCAATCTCGATCTTTTCCCCGCGGGCCATGATCACGCCCCGCTCGAGAGCGTTCTTCAGTTCGCGCACGTTTCCCGGCCAGTGATGCTCCGACAATTGCTTCATCGCTTCGGCTGAAAGTTTGCGGGTCGATCCAGCTCGGGGATCTATCGTTGACAGCAGGTGTTCTACCAACAGCGGGATATCCTCGCGCCGAGCGCGCAATGGTGGTACGTGAATCGGAAAAACATTCAGCCGAAAGAACAGGTCTTGCCGAAAGTTCC
>JALUUK010000370.1 GCA_027021395.1 Acidobacteriota bacterium | reverse complement strand
CGGAATCAAGGTGGCCCGGTACGGCACCGCGGGGTTCGAGTCCCAGTGCATAGTGGGTCGCTTGACCAAAGGTGCCGTCTCCCCGTCCCGGGTGAACCGTGATGCCCCCCGTTTTCATGAAGGGTATGACGAGGTCGGGTAGGCGATCGCCATTGAGATCGCGGCAAGCAATGCCGGTCCAGTGGTCGTTGCCGAGGTCTTGAGCGGGTAGCGGTAGAAGCGTGCCGTCCCCCTGGCCGAGAAAGACGGCGATCTCTCCGACGAAGAGGGGGTAGACCGAGGTTGCTTGTCGGGTGGTCACGACGACGTCCGAAATACCGTCGCGATTGAGGTCGCAGGTATCCATGCCGTAGGGTGGGTAAAGAGTGGGAAAAGCCATGGAGGGAGTGAATGATCCATCGCCGTCGTTCAGCAACGTTTCCATGCCGTATTCCGACCACACTCCGTCGAAGTACTTGCCGCCGCCGGCAACGGCGAGATCGAGGTCCGCATCATCATCGAGGTGGAGACCGGCGACGGCCAAAGGTCGCGGGTGGACGAGGCCGTAACCGACCACTGGCGCAAAACCGCCGCCGGGATTGGCCAACAAGATGCCAAGGCTTCCGGGATCTCGGTAGTCGGTTACCGCAATGTCGGGCCTTCCTTCGCCGTTGAAGTCGGCGAGGGTGAGAGCCTCGGCCTCACCACCGGAAGGATAGCTGTTCGGACTCGAAAACCCCCCGCTGCCGTCATTGACCAATTCCAGGACGGCGTTGGCGGAGTTGTCGCTCAGCATGATGTCGGTCGCACCATCGAGATTCATGTCTTCTAGGGCGACATTGCGCAGCCCGCCACCGCCTTCGAAGGGTACGGGTGCGTCGAAGGTGCCGTCACCTCGGCCGTGGAGCACCGTCACGGCTTGGTCGTAAGGTGAAGGGCTTGTGCTGTGGGCGACAACGAGATCGAGGTTTGCGTCCGTGTCGAGGTGACCGGCAGCCATGTGCCAGACCGAATCGCCCGCAGGAAAGGCGGCAGCCGTGCGGAAGGTACCGTCGCCGTATCCTTCAAGCATAGCGGCAATGGCGATGGGGCCGCTCAAGCCGCCGGACAACCGAATCAGATCGACGGCATCGTCTTCGATGACATCTCCGCAAGCAATCGGTCCGCGCTGCTCAGGATAGGGAAGAGGGACCGGTGTCAAACTGCCCTGGCCATCGGACAGAGACGAGCCTCCACCGGTGACGACGTCGAGGTTTCCATCCGCGTTCACATCGCAAACGCGGACATAGTCGTTCTCGAGGCCGGTGGCGACGCCGGGAGAGAGGAAGGTTCCACTGCCTAGGCCGGGCCAGACCTGAGATCCGCTGACGAGATCGAGGATCGTGTCGCCGTCGAAATCCACGAGAATCGAGCGATCGTCGGCCGAAGGAATGCCGGTGGGCTGGTGAGCGCTGAAATTTCCGCTCCCGTCGTTTCTCATCAGGCGCGGTTCTCCGCCGACGAATGCAATGATGTCGTGGTCGCCATCGCCGTCTACGTCTCCGGCTTCTACGCCGCCCGTCAGCGCACCGGTGGAGTAGAAAACCGGTGCGCCGAAGCTGCGCGCGCCCGCATAGAAAACGACGGATACGCCTTGGCCGAAGCGATCGGCGGATACCAAGTCGAGGTCGCCGTCACCGTCGAAATCGCGGCAGGCGACGTCTGAGGGATCAGTGCCTACGAAGATTTTCGGGCCGGTTGTGAATTTCCCGCTTCCATCGTTCCAGAACACCGTCAGTGAGTCGTTCGCCCCCGCGTTGGCCGTGACGATGTCGGGTGCGCCATCCCCGTCGAAGTCGCAAACCTTGAGGCTTTTCGGTGAATCCGGGGTGGGATAGATGGTATCCGCCAAGTACGGTCCGGCACCGGGATGGAGAAAGACCTGAAATGAAGAGTCGACCCATTGATCGCCATCCCATTCTCCCTGGCGCAAAATGACCAAGTCGATTTTTCCATTCGCATCGAGGTCGGCCAATGCGGTATCGGAAGGTCTATATCCGGCGGCCAGAGCCCGCGGGGCGTCAAAGCCGAAATCATCGAGCCCAGCCGCGGAGACCGAAGCGACGGTCGATAGGGACAACAAGAGGGGAGCCGCAAGAACGAAAAGAGCATTCCGCACGGCGGCGGACGGTGACGAATGTTGCATTATCAACTCCTATCTCGGATTTAGCCGATGGAAAGTACGCGCGTCCTCGTCGCTTGGCAAGGCAATCCCCCGGGGGAATTTCCAAGAAGGCGAAGGTCTCTGCCGACTACTCCGCCGGCGGATTTGGAGGATGGAAGATCGGCTGGTTTCCAGCGAAAACCGCGACGGCGAAGCGCACACTGCGTTGTCCAGCGAGCGTATCATTTGGGAGCATCGAGATGAAGAAGCGATACATTCACTTGGCGACGGCAGTGGTCGCGAGGGAGGCGGCTTTCGCATAGTTACCGTCGACCGAATCCACGTGCCCGAAATACGATCCGTCTAGATCCATGGCGGAGGGCCGGAAGGCAAGACGATCGATTTCGCTCGAGCGTCGGAGCCATATGATTCCTAGTCCACTACACGCAGCGGTCGGTCTAGGTCAACGCGCAATGATCGGAGTCGGATCACCGCCGTAGCGGTCGATGGCTTCCCTCCTCTCGCTTCACTCCCCTCGCCTCGGTGAACGCATCGATCTCGCCCGTCTCGCATAGCGCACGTTCGCACAGGCGCTTCGCTGTGCGGCATACATGCAATCGGAGGCGAACATGCGGAAAGCAAAAGTACCGCGTATGCCGATCTCGTCTTGGAATCGCCGCAATGCGTTGCAGTTGCGGGGTTTCCATGATCCTGGACGAAACGTATCCACGATCCGGGATCCAGGATCGTGGAAGTACTGGCCGAGGGGACCGGGTCGTGATACGCCTTGCCATGCACGAAGCGAGCTTTCGTGGATAGCGAACCGTCCTCGTCTCCTTTGCCCACCGTGCCCTCGAGGAGATGCGATAGGGTGATTCCGGGCGGCAAGCCGCTGAATGGCTCCCGAACTCGTCGCTCGTGCTCGACCCCCTTTTTGGACGGCCGGAATCGTGCGGGCCGCAAGACGAGATCCCCCTTGCGGCCCGCCGTTCCGGTCAGCATGTCACCGGATTTTTCTTCCTAGAGTCGCAAGAAAAACAAAGGAGCACATGCGTTTCAGGCGACGGCTGCCTAGTTTTGCTTGGGTGAGTCCCTAAACTCCCTTGGTCTTCTTGATTCCATTCGTCTTGCGGACTCGATGCCCTGTTTTCTCTTGCCGGGAGGCAAACTCCGAATTCAGTATCCCCCCTCTTCCCTGGTTATTCTCACATGGTTCCAGTTGATCCAGGGACGTCGCCGACGTCGCGCTGGAAGAGTTTTCGCTCGCGGCCACGCATGGAGGATGTATTCGGCCTAGTATACGCAGCCACGCTGCGGACCCGGCTCGGATCGTCTGAACTGGGTCGAGTTGCAGTATGGATCCGGGCCGATCAGCGGAGAAGATCGCCCCTGACCCCATGTTCATTCATCGTGAAATCGACACCACTGCCAGACCACGTTCACGACTTCGGGACTTGCAACGTTCGGAGCCACCATGTCATCGGGCCTCTCGAGGGTGGTGGCGAGCGCATCGTTACGATATTCCGTGGCGAGACGACCATTTCGTCGGGACGTGTCCGGATGGCCGAACGCCGACCGTCACACCGTCGATGCGATTTTCGGGATCTCCCGTTCCCAACCCGCCCGCGACGTCCTGGGCGCGCAGGGAGAACATCGCGGCATACAGGCGCGCTTCCGGACCGCCGTAACCGCTCGAAAGGCTGCGACGCCGCAGGCCCCGCGCGACGAGCGATGACGGCGCCGGAGTGGTGCCCCGCGATCAGCCACCACTTCCCCATCTCGCCGCGCAACAGGATCTCTCCCAGATCGACGGTGCCCTGCGTTCGCGGGGGGAACTGAAGGGAGTTGCCGGCATGCACCACGTCGGCCTCCTTCGACAAGCGTCAGCCGTCTTCGGCGATCGTGGCGAAAATGCGCGCACCGTCGTCCGAGCCGCTCGCGATCGAGGGCATCGAGATTCGGAATCTTGATCCGGATCGCCTCGCGGCGATGGCGGATGGAACCGACGAGAGGAAGCAGATTCGGTCCGTCGGTTCCCGCGCGCAAGGGAAGCGGTGGGACCAGCGGCAGCAGGCAGAGAGCGAGTAGGAGCCTCAGGCTTTCCGATGGCGTCTGGCTGCAGATCCGACGACGGGAAGGTTCACCGGACCCCAAGATGGATTGTCGGCCATGCTCGCCACCGGAATGCCGAGCCACTCAGCGCCGAGTCGGCGCGAATTGGAAGGTCTTGGTGCACTGGCGGGTGAAGTCTACGGGCCTCGACCTAGCGGCGTAGGTGTTTCCCTTGGCGTCCTTCCAACTCACGACCAGACGAGTGCGGCCTGCAATCCACTCCCCTTTCTCGGAAGGATCCCAGGGCTGCTCGAGCGTAGATGTCGCCTGCCCGGGCTTCTTCATTGACCACGGGCGCTTCTTGCCCCCTCTCACCGGATGTGGGCGTCCAGTCTTCGGCACCGTTTCGAGCCAGACCTGACCCGAGGTCTTCTCCTTGCTGGTGATCGTCGCCCGGAAGGCGACCTTCCCCGGGCATTTGATCGCCGCTTTCTTCTTCTGGACGGCAAAGTTCTTGATCTGCACCGTGCCGCCGTCGATCTTGGGCGCCTGCGCCAGGGCACCACCGGTCGCGGTACACCGGCGCTCGAAGCTCACCGGTGCTGATTTCTCCGTCCAGGTCTTGCCCCGGGAATCTTTCCAGCTCACGACGAGCCGGGTCTTTCCCTTGATCCACTTCCCGGAGTCGGGGTTCCAGGGCTGTTCGAAGGAGGACGTGGCCTGACCGGCCTTCTTCATCGACCACTGGACCTTCTTGCCCACTCCCGCGGGGGGGCTGCCGGGACCCGCCGGCAGGTACTCGAGCCAGGCGTGGCCGGAGACCTGAGCTTGGCTCGTGATACTGGCCTTGAAGGACACCTTGGCGGGGCACTTGGCATTGGCCTTTGGGCGAACGACGTTGAAGCTCTTGATCTCGACGGTCTCGCCGCCCACCAGTTTCGCCTTGGCCGCTGCCGAAGGCAGGCACTTGATCTCGAGGTCGAAAGATTTTGTCCGATCGCCGAAATCCGAAAAACCCGCTTTGACCACCGGATTGCAGGTGAGCGTGACCTTGAGCTGACCGCCATCCGGGACCTTCAGATCGAACCCTTTCGCCAGGATCGCTTCTCGCGACGTGTTCGGATTGTTGAAGAAACGGCGCGCCAGCTCGTCGTTGCAAGCCTTGATCGGATCGGTGAACTGGCTGCTGCCGGGTCCCGCTCGATATTTCGTTTTCAAAACGAACTTCTTGTGATCCAGCGGGGTCCTCAGCCAATAACCCAGTTTCTTGGCTTGTAGGTTGGGGGATACCAGGTCGGTGTTCAGAGCACCGGTGGAAAAGCGGAGCTCGTTGAGTTCGTGTTCCTGAAACCCTGCCTTCTTGTCGAAACGGCAGTCGGCGGAGAGATAGAACTCGAGCGGATCGGTATTGCTCACGAGGTCGTACATTTCGCCACTGACCGACTTGACTTTCACTGTCAGAGGAGAGGGTTCCAGGAGATCGAGTTTCGTGACCTTGTTGGCCCACGCCGTGGATGCGGAGCCCGCAAGGATCAGCAGCAGGAATGAAGTTGCTCGAAGACACCTCATCGTTTCTTCCTCCAGGGTGCGTCGGCCGCGGACCGGCCGGTTCGGTCCCACCATTGCCGGCGACGCCGGGTGGGGTGGGAGTATTGTCGCCCCTCGCAGTACAGAAGCCACACGGCAAAGAGACGAACGGGGGCGCTCTTTCGGCTCGCTCCCCACACGTATGAAGTCCTTCACACCCCGAAAGCGTTACAGCCTCGAGCCGAAAAATCTTCGGGCCGGTTCCTCTCTACCTCCGTGGCGATGCGCGGGTGTCGGGGCCGATCCGGCGGGGAGATCCGGCGAGGGAGGAAGGCGACCGCTTCTCTTCGGCCCGACGGGAAGACGGCGTGCGCGGACCGGCATCGAGGGCCCGATTCGCCTAGGTGCAGGCATTTTGATGGCAGGGAACCTGGGTACGGGCCGCATGGGTGACGAAGGCGACAATAGAGTGATGGGCCGTGGCCCGGCCGTCGACTGAGTGCGGTCACGTCCCGTACGAAATGGCCGCTACCTAGCGGATCCAACCTTTGCGCTCCGCGTGCTTCTTCTCCCAAAACTCCGGCACCTTCGCCAGAGACCGGATCTAAGTGCGCGACGGAGGCTTCGCCTAGGGACCGCACCGGCCTGCTGCTCACTTCGGCTCTCCATCAATCCCGCGGTGCTTTCGGGCGTTGATCGCTTTCCAGAGCAGTCCGGGATGTGAGCGGAGGATCGTCTGGAGATCCGCATCATCCGTCAATAGCTCGGGTGCGATTTCACCGCGATCGTTCAGGCGGTCGAGGAACTCGCGCTCTTCGGGTTCGAATGGAAGGAGCAACGAGAGCATGTCTCTGCATTCGGCGACCAAGCAGCGCGTCCACTCGTCGAGCTTCTTGCGGTCGGGCGCGACGTCGCCCCGAAGCATCGGGACGAGCTGCTGGTCCACCTCTCGCGGATCTGCCTTGACGTCGTCGAGTGCAACGGTCCGCCAGTCTCGCCGGCTGATGCCGCCGTAGGCGACAAAGCCTACGCGCATGCGTGAGCGGTCGAGACCTCCCCGCTTCAGAAGCAGGTGTGTATCGAAGAGATCTCGACTCGCATCTCGACTGAAAAGTGCGGCGAGCTTGCCGGCCGCGAGTTCGTGAACGTCGAGGACGGGCACCTGCGCCACCGAGAACGAGCCCGCGAGCTGAGAGTCACAGAGCCCATGGGGCCACAGCGGCGTGCGCAGCATGAAGTTGACGTCGAGTTCCAGCATACCCGGGCGACCGGATACGGTCGTGTACGAAAGACGCCACTTGCCTCCCGCATGGTCCGTTGGGATGCGTTTGACCTGCAGGCCCAGCCGGCCGCAGACAGCTTGCACGGCTTGCTCGACCTTCGGGCGCTCGGCAAGCGTCGTATCCCGATCGATCGCACCGATGTAGTTCAGGTCGATGTCCACCGACAGACGGGGAAGATCGAAGACGAAAAGATTGAGCGCAGTCCCACCCTTCAGTGCGATGCGCGGCTTGAGGAAGGGGTGACTTCGCAGCGATTCCAGAAGCTCGGACAGGCGGATGACTTTTTCGAGCGGCTCCTTTTGGAAGCCCGTGTTGGCGGCCTCACGCATCAGCTCTTGCTCAGTCAACATCAGACGACCTCCCCCCAGGTCCGCTCGAGGACGCGCTCGGGGACAACTAGGTTCCAGCCGGACACGAGTCGCCCTGACTCTCGTTTGCTATCGAGGTAGCGAGGCTGTGTAGGCGCGTGCGGACGTAGCGCTTCGAGGTGCCGGTCCTCGACCATGAGAGCATCGCGGTGTTGTTCTAGGTAGAAGCCGAGTCGCGCTACGGTCAGCGATGAGCCGAGCTTGAGGGCGTAGTCGGTGACGGCGTCGAGATCAAAGAACTCGACCATCTCGAGCGATCGCCAGAGCTCCTCCCAGCCGCCGCTCTTGTCCGGTGCATCGAGGACGTCCACCAGAGTCCGCTCCAGCGTCGTCACGCGAACGGCGCCACCGGCGTGTCGCTTCTCAACCACCCCGCCGCCTAGGTCGGGAAGAGATCGAACCGCCACCGGAGCTTGCACCGGTAGGAACTCCATCCCCTGGAACGACAGGGACCTTGCCCGGGCGCTCGTGAGGTAGTGGAAGCGCTGCCAGACCGAGTACGCCTTTCCGTGGAACTGCAGCGCAGCGTGGTAGGCCACGACCGCATCGCCGGTGAGTTTGTTCGCGACCAGATACGGATCGGCCGTCGCCTGGTCGGCGTCCACGCCCGGGGGCACGGTGGCGTAGAGCCCCCGCCGGACCCGCAACAACCGGCCCGCCCGAAGGTTGCCGGCCAGAAGATTGTTGCTCGTCCGCTCACTCCGGCCCGTCGCCGTGTGCGCCTCCACGAACTCTGAGTGCGTGAAGACCGGGTGGGTGGAGAAGAACTCTGACGAGCGCATGACTTGCTCCCGAGCGCAGTAGTTGCCATGAAAATAGTGGTTTCTGCGCGCAAAAGCAAGTTGCTTGCTGATGCGCGCACCAAACCCCCGCCGCGATAGGTATGACAGCGCATACGAGCAAGGACGGCCAATCCGTTCGCGAAACAGGCCAAAGGCGCTCGGTTCTGCGAACAAGCCGGCGGCAGGCCCCCTGCACCTCATGCCGGCAGATCGGGTAGACTACCGGGAACCAGCGGGATCTGGACTGAATCATGCGCGCTCCGTTACTCCTTCGGCTTGAACTCGCGGCCCTGCTTGCCTTCGTGGGCGCGCTGGGTGCGGCGGCGGGCAGTGAGCCGATTCGCATACTGAAAGTCACGAGCATCGATGCGGTTCTCGACGACATCGCTCGGAGTGTTCCGAATTCCCACCGTGGAACGCGAGATACTGCTGCGCGAGATCATGCAGCCCATCCATCTCCCACTAGGTGATTGGCTCGACCGGGATCGGGCGGCCCATGTCGTTTCATTTCCGACAGACGAAACGACATCGACGGAAACTCAACTCACACTCGTGCTACCCGTCCTCGATGTCGCTGACGCGCTCCGAACCGTCGTGATCTCGGCAGAAGATCCGAGCCAAGACGGGATCCATGTCATCCAGCGCGAGGGCGAACCCATATGGTACCTGCGCATTCAAGACGAGTACCTGACGGTAGGTCTCAGCCGAGAGAACATAGCCGTGGATCGCGCACGGCTTGACGCTCTCCGATTTTCCGCTGGCCACCTGGGCATGGAATGGAACTTCGATCTGATCGCTTCTATGGCTGAGAGTTCTCGGGACGAAAGACTGCAGATGATAGGTCGAGTTTTCGAAAAGCATCAATCGCAGCGCAAGGACCTCATGCTGGACCCGCTGAGGCTCAGCGACGAAAGCTACGTTTCGTTGCTTCGCGATCTCGCCTCGGAACGCGTGTCCCTGGAAATTCGCGACGATAAAGCCATTTTCCACGCACGAATTCGGCTGGCGGAAACTGGAAAAACCGCCGCTTCACTGAGAGATCAGCCCACGGAATTCCCGCGGATCGCTCGATCCATTGCAGATGAACCAGCGATGCTCTTCGCAGCCGGTAACCTGCCACTGACCGACGATTTGCGGCAGATGCTGCTGAGTTTCTTCGATCAGGATGCGAGCCTTGCGGACCTCCTACGATGCATGCCCGGCGATTTGGCCGCCATGGCGGCTTCTACTACGGAAGGGCCACCGCGAACGATGCTTCTCGCTGAAGTCTACCCTATACCGGCGTGCGAGAAGATCGCTCGAGAATCGTACGCTTCGCATATCGGCCGAAGAAGCGACATCTACGTCAAAATCGGCGGGTCGGCCAAAGAGCAGCATCTCGTAAATGCCCTGAACCGACTGGAGGGACAAGAGAGAACCGGTGGGCTCACTCCGAAGGGTTTCGCACCTCTCGAGGCAAACGCAGGCTTCTTTGCGACCATCGATCCAGCTCGCGTTCCGACGGCATCCATCGCTTACATGGGCTGGCTGGATAGAGTGTCGCCGGATGACACAAACCAGCGCATCGTCTTCGGCGCACATGCGGAAAGCGACCATATCCAGGCAACGCTGATCTTGCCGAAATGGAGCTTGGAATGGGTTGTCCAAGAAGAAAAGAAGGTCGACTCGCCGATACCGCCCGGTCTACGGCCGCCACCACCGGCACCGGCAACGGCACCGGCAACGCAACCGGCCCGCCTCGAATCCATCACGACAGAAATGGACGGAATTCGTATCAGCGACCGCAAAGAGATTCTCAATCCGAAGAACGTGCATCGGACCTCTCCCGTCTACCCCGAAATCCTGCGCAAGTCCTGGCTGGGGGGGGCACATCTCGTTGCAAACGGTCGTGACGAAGGAAGGCAGAACCAGAGACCTCGAGCTGCTCCGATGCCGGGGAAAGAACATTCGAGAAGCAAGCGAACGAAAGAACCTGGACCTCGATTCTACCTTCTGCAGATTGCTTGGAGACGCTGCCATCGCAGCAGCAGAGCAATGGTGTTACGAACCGGCGCGAAAGAATGGAAAACCCATCGATGCGAGTATCACCATCGAAGTGAAGTTTTCTCTGGAATGAGGCGTAGGCGTTCGAGTGGCAATGAGCGGGTGATTGCCCGGAGCACGATCACCGGTCCATTTCACTGCGGCAAGGCAAGCCGTTTTCTGATCCGGGCTTTGGAACAACGATTAGCATCCTTCCGGGAAGCTCCCCGCGCGCCGCGGATTCGATTTCATTCCGTTGCTTGATGACTGCAACCGCGCAAATAGAGAGACGTTTGTGCGGTAGTGGAATGCGATCGTGATCTCCGACGATTCTGCCAACGCGTTCTCGCGAGCGGATCTAGTATTGCTGACGGCAACCTATGATGGAGGGCAATGGATATCAGATCACGTTGACGCAAGGTACGAAGCCCCAATGCTGGTGGCGGATTGTGGTCACTGGATTTATTATGCAGCATAGCATTATGTGAGGTTGCAGAATAGTACAGGAAAGGGCCTGTGAATTTTCTCGATCGCAGCGATGAACTCGAACGCTTGATGCGCCTATCGCGCTCTCGCGCGGGGGGACTCGCCGTGGTCTACGGTCGGCGACGGGTCGGTAAGACGCGCCTGCTTCTGGAGTGGGTGCGAACTGCGGGCGGCTCGTACTCGGTGGCAGACCAGTCTTCCGCGGACATCCAGCGGCGCTATTTCG
>JALUUK010000369.1 GCA_027021395.1 Acidobacteriota bacterium | reverse complement strand
CGAGGAGCGTGGCGGCGAGATCGTGAAGCGCTTTGCCGAGCTTAACCGGCAGCTCCGCGGCCACAGCCGGCGCAGACAACAGCTCGCGCACCTCGAGCTCGTAGGGCGTCTTGAGCCGCTCGGGATCGCCGAGCCAGGCGTTGACCCGCTCGCGGATGTCTGGTCGCGTGCGGACGACGTCCCATGCGTAGCCGCCACCCGCGTACCAGTTGGGATTGTGGTGCTGGGAAAAGGCCAGGTGCCGCGGGGGATAGGAGCGGAGCGGCCCGAGATACCGCAGCCGCCGGATCTCGGCCTCGAGCGCCGCACCCAATCCGTTCACCAGGTCGCGCAAGGCACGGGGCACGAACATGCGAGCAGCCCGCGCGAGATCCTCCCGGCGGCGCCCCCGGCTGACCGGAACGAAATCCGCCGCCTCCCCCGTCTCCTTCTCCGACGCTACCGTTTCCTCCTCCATGCACGGGAAGAGACCGCCGGCCCTCGCCGAGATTACCGGCACGAGGGCGTCAAGCACCTCGCCAAGCGCCGTGAAATCCTCGTCCCGGATCTCCTGCGTCGTGGTGCCGAGCATGAGTAGGGCCCGCATGATCTCGCGGAAGACGGGATGCGCGTGATCCATACGATCAAGGCGCAGGAGACCGCCAGAACGCGCGCTCATCACCAGAAGCGGGGTGCCGTCCACCTCGAGCGAGAAGCGCTCCACGCGAGCGCCTCCTTGCGGATCGAGCTCTCGAGCCCGGCCTCCGAACAGTGTCAGCTGATCGCTCGTGTACCCAGCCCCAATGCCCACCTCCACGACCACCTTGCGCGCCGTGCGCAGAAGCTCTGCCACCCTTCCGGAGAGCTCCCCAGGATCGACCTCGAAGGCCAGCTCCACCTGCCGCTCTCGCTCGCGCCGGTGGACGTATTGCCGGAAACCGCCAAGATCGATCGACTCCCCGCCGATCTGCGTGCGCTGAACGTCGAGGTAGCCCGTCTCGATCGCGTGATGCGCAAGCGCCAGAGCATGCAGGATGCTCGACTTGCCGGCGCTGTTGGCGCCGTAGATGAGCGTGATGGGCCGCAACGGCACCCGCTGGGACGCAGCAAAGGCCTTGAAGTTGGCGATGCGGAGGGCGGTAAGGGTCATTCGGCTGCCTTCTCTCCAGTTGCAAGATCCCCGTCGGTGTCGCGATGCTGGCCGTCATGCGCGTCAGCCTCCGTAGCGCGATTCCCTTCCCACTCGGCGCAGACGACCTCGACGGGCAGGTCAGGAGCGTTCTCAGCTGTCCAATACTTCCAAAACCGTGGGTCGCGGCTGCGCGGAGCAGGTTGCGCTTCGCGGATGCGGACCAGTACGGGCGCTGCCACGCACTCGCCGAGGACAAGTGCGGTCTGCGGCGCCAAGGCGGGGAGCTGCTCCAGCATGGGACCATAGATGCCGGGAATGATCTCTTTGAAATAACGAAGGTCCTCAGGGTTCTGGAGGCGATGTACGATGAAGCTGTTGCACTGGGATAGCACGGTCTTCGACAGTTCGCTGGGACGCTGCGAGGCAACGATCAGGCTGAGGCCGTACTTCCTGCCCTCCCGGGCGATCCGTTCGAAAACGACGCGGGCGATGGATTCGTCGTCGGCAGATCGCGGTTGCTGAATGTAGTTCTGCGCCTCTTCGAGAACCAAAACCACCGGAAGTGACCCTCTGGCCTGTTCACCCCCGTGCTCGCCTAGTCGCTGTAGAAACTCCAGAATCAGGCGACCGATAAGCGCAGTGACGTTCTCCAGAACCTCGGAGGCGAGTAGACTCAGATCGAGAACGACGACATTTACGGGCTTAGCCCCCCTGCGTTGGCGGTCGTAGAAGGGCAACCGGCCTTCTGGAACCTCCGCAGTACCCGACAACTCGCCATGGTCCTCGTTTCCGATGCCTAGTATGTCGCGCAGGAATGCGGCGAGGACGTGATCAGCCTTGGGCAACGACTCCCCGACCGGACCGAACAAAAACTCGAACCGGCGATCAGCGAGCAACCGATCGATACGTAGGAGCATCGTACCCGAAAAGTCCCGCGCCCGGGCTCCACCCGACTCCTCTCTTCGGAGAACCTGCTCCAAGTGCCGGGAGCGGAAGCGCAACTTGTCGAAGAAAGTTGGTGAGTCCGCTGAACAACCGGGGTCAGCTGCTGTTTCTCCGATATGCGCCCCAGTGAGCTTCTCGTATATTGGGTCTATGGCGTCGCGAATGGCCTTGCGCGCGTCAGCGGGAAGAACCATCGGGAAAGTCGGCGTACCGTTCTTGTCGCCCATATGCGACTCAGCCTTGGATCGTATCGTTTCGAGGGCCTCCTCGACTTCTATTTTCGTGATCCCGAAACGTCGCTCCGCCTGCTCCCATGCCTCGGCGAGGTCATCGTCGCCAACCCTTTTCTTGAGCCCATCGGC
>JALUUK010000368.1 GCA_027021395.1 Acidobacteriota bacterium | reverse complement strand
GATCCAGGACGTGTTGAACAACCTATCGCTGCTTCAAGTTTCGGTCGAGTTGCGCGGAGACGACTTGGTCTCTCATGCTCGCTTCGTCCCCAAAGCCGATAGCACGATGGATGAGTGGGTGCGAGGGCAGGATGTCGGGATTCCTTCCGCACTCGGCGCCGTGCTTCGCAACGATCCCGTATTCGTAGGCGCCGGTGCCATCAAGTACACGCCGAAGATGAAGGAGGCGATGAAGTACTACGCCGACCAGTACGTCAAGGCGGTCGACAAGATGTTGGCGGGTCTTTCCGAAGAGGATGCCGCTTCCGTCGAATGGTTGGGACCGATGTTGAACAAGGCGCTGGCATTGGTCGACAAAGCGTTGGCCTGCGGGGGTGGAGAGTTCGCCGCCGGCGGCTGGGTCAAGGAAGGGTCGGGCCTTTCTTACGCCTCGCTGCAGAAGGTCGAAGACAGGGAGGCCTGTGGGACATTGCTGGCGGCCTTCTCGGAGATCTTCAACTCCGGCGCCACCGAGCTTGGAGGCGAGTCGAGCGAAGCAAGGATCAAAATGTCCTCCTCGTCCTACACTTACAAGGGTTCCAACGCCGAGGAATACAGCATCGATCTCGGCGGGATCATGAAGGCGATGTCCGGCGGCTCCGACGATGCAGAGGCGGCGTTGACTGCCGGATTCCTCAACGACGGCATCTTTCAGCAGATCACCGGTCTTTACGGAGAATGGATGGTCACGGCGGGTGGCGCCGATGCCGGCGCCACATACAACGGAGTCATCGATCGCGTGGACACGCCCGGCAAGCAAGTGAAGGCGGCCGACGTCTTTGCGCCGCTCGGCTCGGGAAATGGTGCATTCTTCACGCTCTCGCTCTCGCGATTCCTGGACATACTGCCGGCGGATGCGGACGATGAAGAGTTGCAGATGCTGCGCGACTTGGACATGCGCTTGGTTTATGGGATCGAATTCGATGGAAAGTCCGTCGACGTTCAGTCGGCTTTTCCTCTGAGCGTGATCGAGAAGGTCGTGGCGCTGCAAAAAGCGGAGCACGCGCACGATCAAGACGAGCACTGATCGCGCAACTTTTTCGCAAACGCATCGGGCGAGATGCCGATACAGCGGAAAACGGAAGCCTAGAGGATTCCCGGCTACGCGAACGGGGCGGGGTCGCCCGCCCCGGTTCGTATCACCTCCGGTATGCCGGAGGTGAGGTCCACGAGGGTCGAGGGTTCCACCTCGCCCCAGCCGTCTTCTAGAATCAGATCGACCTGATGACCCACGCAGCGCTCGATCTCATCCGGATCGGAAAGCGCGAACGGTTCTTCGGGTAGACGCATCGTCGTGGCGAGCAATGCTCCCCCCGCTTGCTCGGCAATGCGGCGCGGAACGTTGTGGTCCGGAACTCGAATACCGATGGTCTTGCGCTTGGCGAGCAGGATGCGCGGCACCTCGCGGGTCGCCGGCAGGATGAAGGTATAGGGCCCGGGAAGAAAGCGCCGAATGATCCGGTAGGCATGATTCTCGACGGAAGCATAGCGGGCGATATCCGATAGATCCGGCACGATCAACGAGAAGAGCTTCTTGTCCGGGTTGATCTGCTTGATCCGTGCAATGCGTTCAATCGCCGAACGGGATCCGGGAGCCGCCGTCAGAGCGTACGAGGTGTTCGTCGGCAGAACGACGACGCCGTGATCGGCCAAGCATTTCGCGGCCTGCTCGACGAAGCGGCGCTGCGGAGTTTCCGGGTGGATTCGCAGGCGTTCGCCCATCCGATCAGCCTTCGAAGCGCGCAGCGAAGCGGCCGCGTTCGTCGCGCACGAGACGCGCGAGGCCGTGGTCGGGATCGTGGGTGAAAAAAAGGCGACCCTTTCTTTCGAGCATCCGTTCGAGCAGGGCCTTCTTTTCATCGATCAGCTTCTCGGGAAAGCGGTCATATCCCATTGTGATTGGGAGGTGGGTCCAGGGGCCGGCGGGAATCAGGTCGGCGGTAAAGAGAACCGGTCCCTCGTCGTCGTCGATTTCCGTCAGCAGCATTCCCGGTGTATGCCCATCCGAAGTGTGGAAGCGGAAGCCTCGGCCTAGCGTGTCGCTCTCGCGGCCGTCGATCAGTTCCAGCCGGCCGCTCGATTCGAGCAGGCCGGGCAAGTCCGGAATGAACGAAGCGCGATCGCGCGGATGAGGATTTCGCGCTCTTTCCCATGCGTCGACTCCGACGAGAAAACGAGCCTTCGGGAACAGCAATTCCGGTGCCGCGCCGTCGCTCCACGGTGAGAGAAGTCCGCCCGCATGATCGAAATGAAGGTGTGAGAGGACGACCACATCGATCTCTTCATGGCTGAACCCCGCCTGCTTCAGGCTTTCGAGAAGCACGTGTCGATCTTCGACGACACCGAAACGTCGTCGAAGTCGCGGCTCGAAGAACGCACCGAT
>JALUUK010000367.1 GCA_027021395.1 Acidobacteriota bacterium | reverse complement strand
GACTCTACTTGCATGTAGAAAAGCGCTACACCGGGCGCGAGGTCCAACGGGTGCACATGAAACTCGGGCGTAGCAAGCGTTCTTGGCCGGTGTGCATACTACCCGACGCCCGCGGCAGCATCACGGTAGATGATGTCATGGAAGCCTCGGCGGGAGCCGAGCGCGATGAGATGATCGATCGGTGGTGCACCTCCGTGTGGGAAGCGTTTTCGGAAAACCGACAGACCGTGATCGATCTGTTGGCGAGTTTCGGAATCGAGTGAATGCGGAAATCGACCACGTTCCTCGTCGATCAGTGCGAATCGATCCCGTTGTGCGTGTGCGGATGAGGTTCCAAGTGAACCAGAACATCCCGCAGAGCGGGGAACTGTTCGAGCAGATGGTCTTTCACGTGGTGTCCGATGCGGTGGCCCTCATCGACCGTCAGCGCCGCGTCGACCTCGATGTGAATATCTGCGAAGTATTCGAGTCCCGACTTGCGTACCCAAAGCGTCTCGACGTTTCTCACGCCCGGGACCTGGAGCGACTCCGAGCGCATCTGCGACACGAGATTGTCCTCGGCCTGAACATCCATCAGTTCGTTCGCACTGTGATAGAAGAGGCGCCCTCCGCTCCAGAGAATCAATGCGACGACAACGAGCGCCGCCAGTTCATCCGCCCAGATGTAGCCGGGGCCGAGCCAGCGGACGGTACCGAGGCCGATGAGCACCGCGAGCGAGCAGAGTGCGTCGCTCCGATGGTCCCACGCGTTGGCGATAATGGCCGTCGACCCTGTTCGTCTGCCGACCCGAACCTTGTATCGATAGAGTCCTTCTTTGATCACGACGTTGCCGGCAGCGATCCAGAGCGTCCAGATCGGCGGCACCCGGTGGGGCACCGAGAACCGCTCGATCGATTCCCACCCGACGAAGAGTGCCGAGAGCATGATCAGCAGTGCCACGTTGGATGTCGCGATCGCCTCGGCTCGCGTGTGCCCGTAGGGATGCTCGGCATCGGCCGGTCGCTGGGCGACGTTGAGTGCCACGACGACGACGAGCGACGTGAGGGAATCTCCGATCGAATTGACGGCGTCGGAGATCAAGGCGAATGACCCGCTGACGATGCCGCCGGCGAGTTTCACGGCGCCGAGCGAGATGTTGACGACAAGCCCAAGCAACGCGGCTCGAATGGCATCCCGATAAAGCGAAGAGCGGGGAATCGTTCGTCGACTCAAGGCAGAGTCTCTCGGTCATGGTCGGTGTCGTGTGGTTCGCATGGCGGATCGGTTCGAGCGTAGCACCTGAAGTCGATGTCCGCAACGTCGCCGTTTGTACGACGTATCGTGTAGACTGAAACTTTTCGGCGATTGCCGGCGTGCGGCCGAGGCATTCCGTACGCGAGGCAGGAGATTCCGTGTGAGAACCGGTCCGGTCGATCAGGCCGGATGACATCAAGACATGGAAAGGAAGAACCGATGGCACAACCTGGGAGGCACAACAGACCGACACTGCTTTCTCTCGGCATTGCGACATACCTTTGCTGGGTGGCGATATCGGTTG
>JALUUK010000366.1 GCA_027021395.1 Acidobacteriota bacterium | reverse complement strand
TACTCGGCCGCATCCACTCCGAACCCGGAGAGGCCTTTCATCAAGCCCTGGTCGAACTCTTCGCCGAGACGAAGAGGCGCTTCAGCATCGCGCTTTCCAGAGCCTTGCCCGGCCTCTCTCCAACCGACCTGATTTGGCGGCTGAATTTCCTCGTCGGCGCCCTTGCCCACTCGATCGGCGCCCCGCACCTCCTTCGGCATATTTCCAACGGCCTTTGCGATCCGGCGGAAACCGAAACCACCCGCCGGCAACTGCTCGCCTTCGTCTGCGCCGGACTGCGCGCTCCTTCCATCGAAGCTCGCGACACGAGCCCAAGCGAGGAGATCGAGCCGTGAAACCAAGACTTGCCGCTCCCGCCCTCCTCGTGATCGCCTTCTCCGGCTGCGCCGGAGTCGATCGCAAAACCCCGGAGATCCCCGTCGAAATCGCCTCCAAGTGGACCGCCCAAGATGATGCCGCTTCGACGATCTCCGTGCTGCCGACCACGAGCGAAGCTTTCGTGGAGGACTTGGCGCTTCCGGGGCTCGCGGCCTTGATCGAAGAGGGGCTCTCCCACAACCACGATCTCAGGGCCGCAGCCGCGCGCCTTGCCGCCGCAGCCTCCGACGCCCGCATCGCCGGCGCGGCGCGCTATCCCGAAATCGCAGCTTCGCTCGGCGGCGGGCGTCGACGAGAAATCTACATCGGCCTCCCCGTTCCCGGTTCCGATACGGACATCCTGCGGTCTGAGTCCACCTCCTTGAACCTCGGGCTCGACATTCGCTGGGAGGTCGACTTGTGGGGGCGCATCAGAAAAGGCGCGCTCGCCGCCGGCGCCGACGCCGAGGCCGCCGAGTGGGAGTATCGCTCGGCGCGGCTTTCACTGGCTGCCGCCATCGCGCGCGCATGGGCCCAGGCCGTCAGCGCCAAGCGCCTTTTGCAAATGAGCCTCGAAACCCACGCGAATCTCACCAAGAGCCTACGGTGGACCGAAGCTCGCTATGAGGGCGGCCTTCTCGGCCCACTAGACGTGCGACTCGCACGTGCGGATCTCGCCTCGAGTGAAGCCGACCTCAAGACCCGCTCGCAACTGGTGGCGGCGAGCCGACGCCAACTCGAAAAATTGCTCGGCCGCTACCCGGCAGCGCGAATCGATACTTCCGACGAACTGCCGCCGCTTCCTCGAGCCATCCCCGCCGGCTTGCCCGTTCAATTGCTCGCGCGCCGACCGGATGTCCGCGCCGCACGCGAGCGAGCCGTCGCTGCATCCGCGCGTTTCGCTGCGGCGACGGCGGATCGCTGGCCGAGGCTCTCGCTGACGGGGCGTGGAGGGACGACCAGCATCGAGCTTGCGGATCTGCTGCGCGGAGATTTTCTCGTTTGGAACCTCGCCGCCAACTTGACGCAGCCGATCTTCGATGGAAAGCGCCTCGCCTCTCTCGCCGATCGAGCCCGAGCCGAGGAAGAACGATTCATCGCCGAATACGCGCAGACGGTGCTCGATGCGCTCGCAGAAGTCGAGACCGCGCTCGACACCGCAAAGTGGCTCAGCGAACGAGAAGATGCGCTGCGACGCTTGCTCGCCGATTCCGAAGCCGCCGAGACCCTGACGCGGAGACGGTACTACGCCGGGACGGGTGACGTCTTGACCATGCTCGCATCCGAACGGCGGGCCGCGACCGCGCGCTCCCGCTTCACCGAACATCAATTGGCCGCTTGGGAGAACCGCATCGATCTGCACCTCGCCCTAGCCGGCGATCTCGGCTCGGGCGAGCACTCGCCGGGGACCGCAGATTCGCACGCCTTGGAAGCGGGCCCACGATGAGAAAAGCGATTCCTTCCATCCTGCTCTCCCTCGCGATCCTCGCGCTAGGCGCCGTGGGGGCGGCGACGATGATTCTCTCGCGCCAGCCTCCGCAAAAGGTATTGAGCGAAGCACCTGCCCCACCGGTGCGCGTCATGATCGCCCGCCCCTCCACTCACGAATTCATCGTCGAAACCCAAGGCAGCGTACGTCCTCGCACCGAAACGGTGCTCATCTCCGAACTCTCCGGCCGCGTCATCCATGTCTCGGATAGCTTCGTCGTCGGCGGTGATTTCGAAAAGGACGACCTCCTACTCCAAATCGATCCTCGCGACTACGAAGTTCAGGTCCTGCGGGCGGAAGCCCAAACGGCCCAAGCTCGCCGCGCTCTCGAGATCGCCCAAAGCGAAGCTCGGCTCGCGCGTCAAGAGTGGGAGGACTTCGGCGAGGGCGCAGCTCCGGCGCTCGTCGCACGCCGGCCGCAACTCGATGAAGCCCGAAGCCTGCTCGATGCCGCCGAAGCCGATCTCGCACAAGCCCGCCTGAACCTCGAGCGGACCCGAATCGTCGCTCCCTACAGCGGCCGGGTTCGCAGCAAGCAGGTCGACCTTGGCCAGTTCGTCACCCGCGGCGCGCCGCTCGCCGAGATCTATGCCATCGAC
>JALUUK010000365.1 GCA_027021395.1 Acidobacteriota bacterium | reverse complement strand
CCGTTTTGCTCGCCTGGCTCAAGTTGCCGGGCGCATCGAGGCCGATCGAGGCCAATTCGGCTCGAAACGAGCGGCAGAGGGTGTGCCGAGCGGCACCGACGAAACGAAGCAGATGGAGAGCTCACGATGACGGCGGCCGCAATGACGATTCAGCAGACCGAACTCGTGCTGCCGGCGATGCCACGCGGGTTCCACCTCATCACCGACCGTGTGACCGACGCCCTGCGACGGCTCGACCCCGTCTCGGTCGGCCTGGCGCACCTCTTCTTGTGCCACACATCGGCCTCCCTGACGCTCAATGAAAACGCCGATCCCGACGTGCGCGCGGATCTTGAGCAGACCATGAACCATCTGGTCCCGGAACACTTCCCCTACGCGCACACATGCGAAGGTCCGGACGACATGCCGGCGCATGTCAAATCGAGTTTGCTCGGCGCATCGGTTACGGTTCCAGTGCGCAGCAGTCGATTGCTCCTGGGCACATGGCAGGGTATCTATCTCTGTGAACACCGCGATCGTGGTGGAACGCGACGCTTGTGGATCACTCTATGGGGCACTCCCGCGCAATGACTTTTCTTCGTCACACCGAACCGACCGCCGAAAAGATACGAGAATTACGCAAGAGACCCAAACATTCGGGTTGACGAAGAGTGGGTAAAGTTGTTTCAATACGGAGCAGTGGCCGGCAACGGAAATGGTTTCCGTTGTGAGTCTATCGGCGAACCGACGGACGTTTTCACCGATAGGCCCTTCGGCGAGCTCTCTTCGGCGTTCGGAGGCTCGTCGCACGATGGAGTGTAGGACGTCGAGCAAGGAGCCATATTCCATGGCAGCACGCACGAAAGCCAGCACGAAGAAACGGTCGACCGCCAAGAAGGGAACCGCTGCCCGGTCGGCCAAGACCAGCAAGCGGTCGCCGAAGCGCAGCGGCGCGACCAAGTCGACGGCTCGAAAGACGACGGCAAAGAAGACAACGGCGAAGAAGACGACCGCCAAGAGCGCCACCAGTGCCAAACGGTCGCCGAAGAAGACCAGTGCCAAGCGATCGACCAAGACAACCGCCAGTCGGAGCACGGCGAAAAAGTCGACGGCGAAGAAAACGACCGCCAAGCGGTCAACGAAACGAACGGGCGCAACGAAATCGACGGCGAAGAAGACCACGAAACGGTCGACCGCCGCGAAGCGGTCGACGAAGGCGAGCGGCGCCAGAAAGACGACCGGTGCCAAGCGCACGGCCGGACGCAAAACGACGGCGCGGAAGACCACCGCACGGAAACGCTGAGTCGCCCGCGGCACGAAATCGAACCGAAAGAGGCCGGCCCGCGTGCCGGCCTCTTTTCGTTGGAGTTGACCAAAGTTATTGATGCTGTTACTGTTACAGCGATATCTGCGATATTCAATTGTCCGAACATCCGTTCCACTCGATCTACCGCTCGACAGGAGAGTCCCCCCTTTGAATTCGTCATCTCGCCGTCCACGCCGGGAGACTTCCAACAAGAGTCGCCCTCGGCGAAATCGCTCCAAGCCGGACACCGGCCGAAAACCCTCCCGCCGATCCGAATCGTCCTCGCCGAAATCTTCTTCTTCGGGCTTTCGCGCTTTTCCGCTTGATGAAGCCATTTTGGAAGCGCTCGATCGAGCCGACTATTTGGAACCGACCCCCATCCAATCCCAGTTGATTCCGGTCGCGCTCGAAGGGCGCGACGTCTTGGGGCAGGCTCAGACCGGTACGGGAAAGACGGCCGCTTTTGCGATTCCGATCCTGCAACGGTTGGAAGGACGCGGCAAGCCGCATCGCCCCCTGGCACTCGTCTTGACTCCGACACGGGAACTTGCCGTCCAGGTTCGCGACGAGTTTGCTCGACTGGCCGACGGCCAGTCGACGCGCATCGCGGCTGCCTACGGCGGCAAACCGATCCGACAGCAGATCGAGAAGCTCAAACGAGGCGTCGACGTCGTGGTCGCCACCCCAGGACGCGTGCTCGACCTGATGTCGCGCCGGTCGCTCGATTTGACCGATCTGCAGTTTGTGGTGCTCGATGAAGCCGACCGCATGCTCGACATCGGATTCCGGCCCGACATCGAGCGGATCTTGAAGAGAGCGCCGCGAGACCGGCAGACATTGTTGCTGAGTGCGACCGTACCGCCGACGATCGAACGGCTGGCTCAGCGCTACATGCACGACCCGACCACGCTTGAAGTATCACCGGAAAACGTCACGGTCGAGACCATCGATCAGTACTACTTCACCGTTGAACCGACGCGGAAGTTTGAATTGCTGGTGAAGTTGATTGAGCGTGAAAACCCACGGCAGGCAATCGTCTTCTGTCGCACGAAGCGTGGCACCGAGCGGATTTATCAGCGGCTGCGGAAGCAGATTCGGGGCGTGGAGTGTATTCATGGGGACATGACCCAGAGTGCTCGCGATCGCGTGATGAAGGCATTTCGAGCCGGAAAGGTGCAGT
>JALUUK010000364.1 GCA_027021395.1 Acidobacteriota bacterium | reverse complement strand
CTCTCAGATCGAGGATCTCTTCGTCGATACCGAGAACTACCCGCTTTCGCCTCATCGCCCGGTGGCCGATCGCATGGCCGTCGTGCGCGACTCCGGCAACTCGAGCTGGTCGGTGCATCGCGACGGCTACCGTTACAAGTTCGATGCGGGCTTCTTCAATTCGCAGAACTACTTCTGGGATTGGCACTACTATGCGATCAACGTCAATGAGCCCACCTACTATCCGGCACGGTCGGATCTTGGGCCCAAGGTAGATCTCGACAGCTACGTCGATGCGTTCAAGCAGGACGAAAATCAGGTCGGGTTCTACTACACGCTCGAGCTGATGGATCAGGGTTATTCGAGCGACTGCTCGATCTTTCGCGGAGAGGGCGGTGCCAATCCGAGCTACGATCCGACCTACGCCAACAAGAACGCTCGTGGAGGCTACAAGAACGGCTGGAATACCAGCAATCCACTCGACAACCTCTGTGGTCCGGGCCTCGGTCAACCCGTGCGGGTTCTGGCCACGAATCACCTGCTATTTCATCTGTTCAGGGAGTACGGCCTGCCGCAGTCGAACTATTCGCGGCAGAACCTGTCCTATATCGACGCCAAGCACACCCTGCCGATCAATCACAACATCGACCAGGAGGCCGGGAGCGACAAGACGAGCAACTTGCGCGACGGCCTTCTCGCCCACAAGGCCTTCTTCAATGCGCTCAAGGCGGTGACCGGGGGATCGCTGCTTGGAGAGGGTACGCAGTTTCGGGCGGGCAAGGGCGATCTGGAGGTCTCCGGCTACGGCGACGGCATTCGTCGTTTCATGATTCCTCCGTCCGGCATCAAGCAGAGCGATTGGTTCTTGTTGCCCGACTACGAACTTCGAGTGATCCGTCCGAAGACTCTTCACCATGGGATGGGAGTCGAGTCGCAATTCAACGGTTTCGACGAGTACAAGGCGAATCAGGACGACGTACGCTGTGCCGAGATCATCTACGGTCACGGGATCTATCTGCTCACCAATGGTCGTGTGCCGAACGATTGGCTGCAGGATCCCGACGAGCTGCGTGCCTACTATCAGGTGACGGCGGATCTGCAGCCCCTTTTCGCAACGGCCGGCGTCGAGAGCATTCGCTATTGGAACTCTGCAGCCTACGTCGATCTCACCCAAGCGCTTTTCGACGACTACGATTTCAGCAATTCTCGATTGAGAATCGAGTATGACAATGGGCTGGTGATCTACGCCAACGCAAGCTCTGTGGACGACTGGACCGTTGCACTTGCCGGGGAGAGCTTCCTGCTCGGTCGTGATGCTTGGGCCATTCACCATCCCGCAAGCGGTTACTTGAACTTTTCTGCCATACCCGAAGGCGAGATGCAACGCTTCGACTACGTCCGCATGCCCGGCAAGTACGAGATGATCGATGGTCGAGGTACGATCTCCGCTTACGGCAATCTGACGGCAGAGAATTTCCTGTTGGTTTTCGACAATGGATACAGGGTCGAGGAGACTGGAACGTTCCCTGATGACTTCACCATGACCGGCGAAGTTCCGGCGCGGGAGCTACCAAACCCTGCCGATCCTTGGCCGCCGGCCGGGCCTTTCGACGCAGCGGCGGATTTCCGCCCAATTCAGGGGATTCACAACTGGCTCTATCGCGCCTATGACCTAGCGGTGACGGTTCCTCCCGATAGGGCCTTCTGGCTCGACTACCATCGCTATCCCGAATTGGACTACGACGGCGTGAGCGAGCAGTACCGCCATCGAGACGATCCCGGCGTCGTCGTCGGTGCCGCATCGATGACGCCGAGTGCGACGCGCGGCGCCGTCCGTGGCTGGTTCGCTCTGGTTCCGGGAGAGATCGCAGTGACCGGGGCGGTGCAGAAGACGGAGGCCGGCGGTGATGGCGTCGAGGTGCGCATTCGTGACGGTTTCGAAGGCCCGGTCCTTTGGTCGGTGTCGATCAGCGGCACCGATACCGGGTCGTACGAGCACGATTTCAACTATTCGGCCACGACGGACCAGACGAATATCCTACTCTTCGAAGTCGAATCGAAGGGCGATGCAACGGCCGATACCGTGACATGGGCCCCGCTCCTGACCTACGCGTGTCCGGTGCCGGTAGGGCAGGCATCGCTTACGGTGCAGCAAGCGGAGGTTACGGAACTTTCCTGGTCGACCGTGCTCGAAGCCACGGCCTACGACATCGTCAGCGGGGGACTGATCTTGCTTGCGAGTTCCTCGGGCGACTTCTCGACGGCAACCGATACCTGCCTAGCAGACGATCATCCGACGAATACGTTGCAAGACGGCCGCAGCGCAACGTCGGGCGATGGTTTCTGGTACCTCGTTCGTCCCATCAACGCATGCGGTCCCGGCTCCTATGAATCCACCGGCTCCGGTCAAATCGAGCGACGAGACCAGCGCATCGCCAACTCCCCCCAGGCCTGCCCCTAGAACCCAGTGCAGCAGAAACCGCTATGGG
>JALUUK010000363.1 GCA_027021395.1 Acidobacteriota bacterium | reverse complement strand
ACGGAACGCGGAACGATCGTCGACGACCTTCTGATCTATCGCCTCGGCCAAGAACGCTTTTGGGTGGTGGTGAATGCGGCCAACCGCCGCAAAGATCTCGATTGGATCCTCGAGCACGGTTCCGGCTTCGCCGTCGAAGTCGAAGACATCTCGGAACGCACGGCATTGCTGGCCATTCAGGGCCCCAAAGCCAGGCGCATCGTTGCCGAACTCGCCGACGATTTCGACGCCATGAAGGTGAAGTACTACCGCTTCGTCGAGGGGAAGGTTGCCGGTCGGAACGTGCTGGCGAGTCGTACCGGCTATACCGGAGAACTCGGCTACGAGCTTTATCTCGATGCGGCCGATGCGCTGCATGTCTGGAACGCGCTTCTCACCGCCGGCGCCGACGAGGGACTTCGTCCGGCGGGCCTTGCGGCAAGAGATACGTTGCGGCTCGAAGCCGGACTTCCTCTCTACGGCAACGACATCGATGAGCAGAGCACCGTGCTCGAAGCCGGTTTGGATTTCGTCGTCGACTGGACGAAGTCGAAGTATCTCGGAGCCGAAAGCCTGCAAGCCCAGCGCGACGGCGGAGTCGCCGTCAAGCGCTCCGGATTCGAGATCGTCGGACGCGGCATCGCCCGCCGGGGTGCGACGGTGTCGATCGATGGTGAAAGTATTGCCGAGGTCACTTCCGGATCGTTCGCACCGACTTTGGAAAAAGCCATCGGTATGGTCTATCTTCCGGCGGATCATGCCTCGCCGGGCCGAGAAGTGGAGATCGACGTTCGCGGAAGACGTCTGCCCGCGAAGGTCGTAGAACTGCCGTTTTATCGCCGTCCCAAACCAAGACGCGCGCAGCGGGAAGGAGCCTGAGAATGCCCAAGCCGGAAGATTGCCGTTTTACCAAGGAACATGAGTGGGTCTTTCCCGACGGAGATGCGCTCTTGGTTGGAATCACGGACTTCGCACAGAAAGAACTCGGAGACATCGTTTACGTCGATCTAGGCGAGAACGAACGCCGGATCGCGGCCGGCGATGAAGTCGGTACGATCGAATCGGTCAAGGCCGTCGTCGAGGTCTATGCTCCCGTCTCGGGCCAGCTCGTCGAGATCAACGTGCAATTGACCGACGCTCCCGAGATGGTCAACGAAGATCCGACCGGCGAGGGCTGGCTGTTTCGCATGAAGGCCGACTCCGCCGATGCCATCGAATCGCTGCTGACCTTCGCGCAGTACTCGGACTATCTCGAAGACGCCGCGGAATGATTCACGGCATCCCATCGCCGGTGGTGGCAAGAGTCGGCGCGGCGGAAAACACCGCGGCCGAAGCGCTCTAGCTTGCATCCGTTTCTCCGCGGATTCTCACCGAATGCTTCTTCCAACTTCGGCGACGGCGGATCGGGGATCCTAATCAGCTGCAATGTTTCGGCTCGCGCTAGTCTACCGCGCAGCCCCGAGTCCCGATTCTCTCGCGAGGCGACGGAGGACCTCGAGCGGTAGGCCGACGACGTTGGTGACCGACCCGCGCACTCCTTCGATGAACCAGCTCGCGGCTCCCTGGATGGCGTAGGCACCGGCCTTGTCGTAGGGCTCGCTCGAATCGAGATAGCGCTCGATCTCTTCTTCCGAGAGCGATGCGAAGGTGACTTCCGTGGCGGACACGCCTTCATGCACCGTGCCGTCCGCTGCGACGAGTGCGACGCCGCTGAAGACGTGATGCGTGCGACCGGACAGGCGGTGCAGCATCTCTCGCGCTTCGTCTCGATCGCGGGGCTTGCCGAGCCATGCTCGGTCGATGCTGACCACGGTGTCGGCGCCGAGCACGTAGTCTTGCGGATGATTCCGGCGACAATGGAGAGCCTTTTCCCGCGCAAGGCGCATGCTGCCGCGCTCCGCCTCTTCACCCGGGCGCGAGCTTTCGTCGATGGCGACGGGATGCACCGAAAAATCCCAGCCGATGCGACGCAGCAATGCGGCTCGACGCGGGGAAGCCGAGGCGAGGATGAGGCGTGGTCGCTTTGCGGAAGTCACGTCGAACTCTCCCTCATGTTTTTCCGTCCACTCTCACGCGGGCCCTCGCTCCGCAAAGCGGCGCGAGGTTCCGCCGCGTGCGGACGGCATCGCTTCTGAAAAACTGGATCCAAGACCCAGGCTCGGTAAGAATACGCGGGCGTATCCTGCCGGATGAAACACAGGATCGCATCCTTCCGCGTAGAGCGGAGAAATGAGGTGCCGTGAAACGAAGTCGATGGCTAAGAGTGTTGGGACTCGCGGGGATTGCAACTCTTTTCGTTTCGGGCTCATCGCTTGAAACGGCTCGAGCATTGGACATCGAGCGGAGCCCCGCGGTCGTTCTCTTTTTTACCGGATCCGTTCAGGGCTATCTCGATTTGTGCGGTTGTCCCACCTTTCCCCTCGGCGGCCTCGATCGGCGACGAGGCTATATTCGCAGCATCGAACGTCTCTGGCCGCGGGCAAGCACTTT
>JALUUK010000362.1 GCA_027021395.1 Acidobacteriota bacterium | reverse complement strand
CTTTTGGCGGATGGTTTCAATCAGAAAAAACTTTGCCGGCAGTACGTTGAATATGTGAGAGACAACAAAAAGAAGGCGATAGCCTGGCTGGAGGACGCCTGGGGATGAGCAAAAAGCCGACCTATCTCAAGGTGACGTGTTACCTCGCCTCGCCGATCGCCGGCGACCTTCCCATGCTCGATGCGCTGATTGAATACCAGATGGCCGTCTTCGAGGGAAAACTGTACCGGATTCGAAAAGACGGGCCGGTGCACCGGTTCGGCGAGATTCATATCCCGATGCTCTTGCGGCGGATCGGAGGCCTGGAAGTTCCCGCCTGTTCGGCGCCGATTATCGGTCCAGCGCCAGAGCACGTCGAGTATTTCGGAAAACGCCTTGCGGTCGAATACGCGGACCTCTTGGCACCCGGCGAGCGAAAGGTGATCGCGATCACGAACAGCGTCTACAAGAGCTATCATCTGCCGCTCATTGTGCGGCCGGTGGATCGCATTGTCTGGTTCTGCGTCGCGAAGCGCCGGCCGATCTTGCTCGCGCTGCGCGGAATTAAGTCACTGGGCAAAAAACGGTCGCAGGGCTATGGAGTCGTGGCCCGCTGGGAGGCGGAGTATGTCGACGAGGATTATAGCTGGTACGCGCCCAGCGAGGCCGGCCGCGTACTGATGCGGCCGCTTCCCGATTGCGACGAGTTGCCTGCGGATTTGATCGGCTACCGCCCCGACTTCGGCGCCGTTCAGCCGCCCTATTGGCACCCCGACCGCTATGTGGAGAGAGTCGTGCCGTGCTAATTGAGCTCTGCGAACACAGCGTGATGGCCCCGCTGCGAGGGACTGTGATCGACGTGGGTGCGGCTGGAGATCCGGGTGGTGAGTTCGAGTTCGCGCGGCGATGTCTGGCTGCCGGTGCCGAACATGTGATTGCCGTCGATCCGCTCTTTTGCGGTCAGCCTGTCCGCCCGCCAGCGAAGGTGACGGTCGTGCGTGCTGCTGTAGTACCGTACCCATTGCCGCATTGGGAGTGCTTGGTCGTCACCCATCCGCCGAAGGGTTCCTACCTGGGCCGATTTCCGCCAGCTCGGCCGGAATGTCAACTGGCGAGACGCCTGCAGGCGCCAGTCGTCGATCTAGAAGAGCTGATGAGTCGGTTCCGACTCAACCGGGCAGCGCTGATCAAGATGGATTGCGAGGGTGCTGAGGGGCCCATCCTCAAGTCTTGGCCTGGGCCGGTCGCTGATCAAGTTTCCGTCGAGTTTCACGACCATCTTGGCTTCCCGGGCGACCCGCCGGATCACTTCCTGCAGTGGTATAGACCAGTGCGGCACCGCGCTTACCGACGCCGCGGACGCGTAGCGCATTGGGATAGCCTGTTCGTGCTCAAGGACCAGTATCGATGCTGATTGTTGTCGACCGTCACACCGACGAGGACTTGGAGCTGTGGGACGCGCTGGAGAAGGCGGACTTCAGCCACGCCGTGCCTGGGTGGAAGGTGATCGAAGCTCGCCGTGCGATCCAGTCATTTGCTGCAGACGGGCCTTGCTGGTGTGGCGTGAGCTGCGGCAAGGATAGCGTAGTTTTGGCATCGCTTGTTGCGGCAGTTGCGCCAGACGTGCCTCTGGTGTGGATACGACCGCGACGCGCGACACCTTACGGTGACATCGTCCGCCAGATACTGGAGCCGATTCTCGGGCAGTCGATCCTTGTGCTCGATGAGCCGGAGGGAGCAAATTGGGAGAATTGGGGGGATGGAATTCCGATCGCAAACCACCGATTCGGTCCGCGTGCCATCCACGGAGTGCGTGCCGAGGAAAGCTCGATTCGGCAATTGAGCGCAGGCAAGCATGGTGTGATAACCCAGCGGTTTTGTCGGCCGCTGCTCCACTGGAGCGCACGCGACATATTTGCGTGGCTCGCTCAGCATCATCTGCCGGTGCATCCGAACTACGCAATGCTCGGTGGCGGGCGCTGGAATCGCGAACGGATTCGAGTCGGATCGATCGGCGGCCCCCGAGGCCGGGGCATTGGGCGTGCGGAATGGGAGCAGGAATACTACGGCGACGTGCTGCGGCGG
The DNA here is from genome assembly GCA_027021395.1 of Acidobacteriota bacterium. GTDB lineage: Bacteria > Acidobacteriota > Polarisedimenticolia > J045 > J045 > JALUUK01. The sequence goes on along the minus strand of JALUUK010000362.1, from coordinate 405 downwards.
ATCGAGGCTGGCTGCTATTCGCCGTCAGGCTGATTCTTCGGCCGGCCAGGCTCGCGCAGTTGATCGGCCAGTTCCGGCCGGCCAACCTCACGGGCCAGAGCCTCGACGACCCAGCGATTGCGACTCGTCTCGCCGCGAGCCGCGTCGATCGCGTCACGGAGCTCTTCCGGCAGATAGATATGCAGACTGGTCAGTTGCGTATTCCCTGGCATCGCCTGCCCCTGGAGAAAATCTCAGAAAAATCAAAAAATCTGCCCCAAGGTTCTTGACATCACCGGCCGACTATCGTATTATAGGGGCAGATTGAGGAGAAAAAAAGGGCGAGCCGGCCGCCCGGGATTGACAGCCGGCAGCGGGACGCGGCCCCCGCAGACGAAGGCCGCAGGGCTGCCGACGCCCAGCAAG
>JALUUK010000361.1 GCA_027021395.1 Acidobacteriota bacterium | reverse complement strand
CGGTCTAGTCGATGGTGAGCCTCATCGGCTGCAATGTGAGATGTCTCTATTAGAGACATCTCGACATCGGAGCCCAACGCTTCTGCGAGCGCTGCGCTCGCTCGGCGGGCACCGAGTGAGAGCTGTGCAGCGATGGCCTCGACTTGCGCAATACCCATAACGGCCCCCGGGGACGGCGGCCCGTAGATTCTTCGCACGGACCGGTCGCACACTCATCTTGTTCTTCGGCCGCGGGCCGTCGTGCTTGAGCACTTCGATTCGGAGTGAAACAATCACTTGTCCAAGGCCGTACAGAACCGCGAGATGCGCGGTGAAAAAGGCCTCAGAAAAACCGGCCCGAAGATCGTTTTCACTCGGGGGTGGGGGAATAGGAAAGATTGGTCATCAGCCAACGCTCCGCTTCTTGTAGGGGGATGCCCTTGCGGCGGGCATAGTCAACAACCTGATCCCGGCCTAGTTTGCCAACCTGAAAGTAGCGGGATTCGGGGTGAGAAAAGTAGAGGCCGCAAACCGACGCCGCGGGCGTCATGGCGAATGACGTCGTAAGGCTCACGCTCGTTGCGTTCGTAGCGTCGAGCAACGAGAAGAGCGTGTTTTTTTCGCTGTGATCGGGGCAGGCGGGATACCCGATGGCCGGCCGTATGCCGCGATATCGTTCGTCATGCAACTCGTGTGTGGAGGACTCGGGTTCGTCTTGATACCCCCACTCCAGACGAACGCGCTGGTGTAACATCTCAGCGAGCGCTTCTGCCAAACGATCGGCGAGAGCCTTGACCATGATTGCCGAGTAGTCGTCGTTCTGCTTCTGGAAGTCTTCGGCAAGTCGTTCGGCTCCGATGCCCGCCGTCAACACGAAGGCGCCGAGATAGTCGCTCAAAGACGAGTCGCGGGGAGCGATGAAGTCCGCAAGGCAGAAGTGAGGTTTTCCGGCAATTTTCGCCCGTTGCTGCCTGAGCATGTGGAAACGGGCTATCTCACGTTCGGCATCGTTCGGATCGAAAAGAACGATGTCGTCATTCTCGCTATTCGCGGCAAAGAACCCGTAGACCGCACGCGCCTCGAGCACTTCTTGCTTGATGATGCGCTCGAGTAAATCTCGTCCTGCCGCAAAGACTTCCCGAGCGGCCTGCCCGTGGCGCGTGTGTCGCAGGATTTCCGGGTAGGTTCCCTTGAGATCCCACGCATGGAAGAACGGCGTCCAGTCGATGAATTCGGTGATTTCCCCGAGCGCAATTTCGCCCAACGTTCGAGTTCCGAGAAACGAAGGGCGCGGGATGACGATATCGCTCCACTCATAGGCCGGCGCAAGCGCCCGGGCGGCGCGAAGTTCCAGTATTTCGACCGCCCTGGAGGCACTCCGAGCCTTAGACCGGGTCTCAGGCTTTGCGGTTTGAGCATCATCTGCTGCCTCGGCAGATCCCAGCAAGGCCCCCACGACATCCACGGCCTTCGATGCATCCGCCGCATGCGCCGTGGCTCCGGAATAGACCGGAGTGATCTTCAGGCTCGTGTGCTTGCTGCTGGTCGTCGCTCCGCCGATGATCAGCGGTACGGTCATTTTCCGTCGCTGCATCTCGGATGCAACATGGACCATCTCGTCCAGTGAAGGGGTGATCAGTCCGCTCAATCCGACAATATCGACTTGCTCACGAGTCGCCGCCTCTAGAATCTTTTCCGCCGGGACCATTACACCGAGGTCGATCACCTTGTAGCCGTTGCAGGCGAGTACGACGCCGACGATGTTCTTGCCGATATCGTGAACGTCTCCTTTGACGGTGGCCAGAAGGATCTTTCCACGCCGGGATGAGTCCAGACTGTCATGTTCGCTCGGATTGAGCAGCGGTTCGAGAATCGCCACAGCCTTCTTCATGACGCGCGCCGTCTTGACCACTTGCGGGAGGAACATCTTCCCCTCGCCGAAGAGATCGCCCACGCGATTCATGCCGCGCATCAGCGGACCTTCAATGATCGCCAGCGGCGATGGATACTGGTCGATTGCTTCATCGATATCGACATCGATGTATTCATCGATGCCCTTGATCAAGGCATGGGAGATGCGATCTTCGAGCGGGTCGTTTCGCCAGGCCGACGATTCACCCGCCGAAACCGTCGTTTCCGTGAAGCGACCGGCTTCTTCGGTCAGGCGGTCCGTGGCGTCCGGATGCCGGTCGAGCAGGACATCTTCGACGAGATCGAGCAAATCCTTGGGAACCTCCTCGTATACGGCCAACTGGCCGGCATTGACGATTCCCATGTCCATTCCGGCGCGAATCGCATGGTAGAGAAAGGCCGCATGCATGGCTTCGCGCACGGCTTCGTTTCCCCGAAAGGAAAAAGAGACATTGCTGACGCCGCCGCTGATCCGTGCATCGGGAAAGCGTTCCTTGAGTTGGCGCACGGCTTCGAAAAAGGAGAGCGCATAGCGATTGTGCTCTTCGATTCCCGTTGCAACTGTAAGAACATTGGGGTCAAAGATGATATCT
>JALUUK010000360.1 GCA_027021395.1 Acidobacteriota bacterium | reverse complement strand
CGGCCGGCAGGACGGCCTTGTAGGCATCCGAGACGGCTCGCATCAGCAGCGCGTCTCTGACCGGGCGCTGGTTCACGTAAAGATGGATCCCCTCCCGTGTCGGACGATGCAGGTCCGCGCGGCCTAGCCAAGCTTCGACGCGAATCTCTCCGGCGACGTCGCTCGCCGGGAGCAGGTCCTTCCCCCAGCGCGAGCCGAGAACGTCGCGGATACGCTCCTGGCGACGAGGGGTGGGCGCGGCAGCCAAGAGCGTGCGGCCGCCGTGCTTGAGGCGAAAGCCGATATCTTGGCGTGCGAGCGCAGCGCGATGGACGACGCGCTGGATGTGATCGATTTCGGTCGCCGTGGTCTTGAGGAACTTCCTTCGTGCAGGGATTCCGGCGAAGAGGTCGCGCACCGCAAGCGTCGTGCCTCGAGCTCGGGGAGCCGGATCGACGGCGAGCATGCGTCCGCGGTCGAGCACGACTCGCACGCCGTTGCTCGAGCTTTCATCCCGCGTCAGCATCTCGACTCGCGAAACGGCGGCGATGGCGGCGAGCGCTTCGCCCCGGAAGCCGAGCGTCTCGATGGCGTCGAGATCGTCGCCGTCGGCGATCTTGCTCGTCGCATGACGTTCGAAGGCCGTCACGGCATCGTCGCGAGCGAGACCCGAGCCGTCGTCGGCAACGACGACGCTGTCGATTCCACCGTTTTCGGCTTCGATCTCGATCCGTAAGGCACCGGCATCGATCGCATTGTCCAGCAATTCGCGAACGACCGAAGCCGGTCTTTCGACGACTTCGCCCGCCGCGATGCGGTCGGCGACATGTTGGGAGAGAATCCGGACTTTCCCCATGCGTTTGGACTTGTCTCCTCGAATTTGCTCTCGGAGATTATCCGCTGTTCCGTCCTGAAACGAGAACTTTCCGCACAAAAACCCCTTGATCTAGGGGGCAGACCGGCTTATATTGCGCGCCGGTGACAAAGTGGGACGGATGGGGTGTCTCAACCGGAAGGTGCCTACCACCTGAAGAATCTTCGGCCATTCGCTGAGTTTTCGGAATAATCTTTGCTCGTTGGCGCAATCTCTGAGAGGCGTGCGAAGACGACGCGAAGTGCATCGGCAGATGGTTACGAAGAAAACGGCGCGCCACGGAGACACGCCGCGCCAAAATGACACGAGAAATGGCCCGAAAAAGTCGGAAATACCTGCTTATTTCTGGCACATGAGTTGCTAATATCCTAGTTGCGCGTCTGCAGGACGCAAATGGTGGACGAATCGCTGTCGAGTGCCGACCGGGGCTGATATGGCCTCCACGACAGCCCCGAGGACCGGATACAATGTGGATTCCCTGGCTTTTGAAAGAAAAATCTCTAGACGATTTCGTGGATCACGACGGCGAGACCCGTCTGTCGCAGTTGATGGAAGATCCGGAATCGGCTCGACCCGAAGATGATGTCTACAAGAAAGAGCTGATTCGCATCACGCGGGCCGCTCTCGAGGAACTGCCTGATCGCGAGCGGCTGATTCTGCTCAAGCGCTTCGGCGTCATGGGCAACGACGAGATGACGCTCGAAGAGATCGGCAAGATTCTCGGGCTCTCTCGCGAGCGTGTTCGTCAGCTCGAAAAGGAAGCGAAGCTCAAGCTGCGCGAACGCCTCGGAACGCTCCGCAGGCAAGTGCAGTTTTCGATGACCTGATTTATCTCGGCGGCACCCACACCGCGGAGATGATCAATCGACCGGAGCAGGCACCTCCCCCACCCTCTCCGGTCGCGATTCCTCCTCCACCTCTCTCCCAAGGCGCGGGTCAACCCTCCCCCTCGTGACTCGTGCCGGAGAAGTCTCCCCGACTTCTCTCCTCTCGGCCCGTCGGCTCAACTCCGGCGGGCCGTGAACTTTTTGATTTCCCGAAATCCCAACTCTCGTACTCGGGTGCCCCTCAGGGAGCTGCTCCGCTGTGGCTGACCCGGGCCTTGTCGCGGTAGAAGTCGAACTCGGCATCCTGCTCCGCAGTGTGGCAGATGGTGCAGGATTTGACCTTGACCTCCCCGTAGGGCGCTTCGGGGCTTTTGACGTGCTCGCCCGCGGGGCCGTGGCATGCTTCGCAGGAGACGGCCTTGAGATGAGGCGTGAGGTCGAGATCCACGAAGCCGCCCGGCTCGTTGTAGGCCGTCACGTGGCAGCGGATGCATTCGGGCTTGTAGCCTCCCTGCTGCAGGGCCAGCAGTTCATAGGAGCGAGCGTGGCCGGACTTCGACCAGGTTTTCAGAATATTCCCATGGCAGCCGGCGCATGCACCGGGCCCCATGTAGGTCACTTCCTCCGACCTCACTTCGCTCAGCGCCAGGCGCTTTTCGACTTCCGCTTGATCGGCTCGCGCGAGCACATCGAAGGCGAAGGCTCCCATCTCTTCGTCGACTTCGACTTTCTCCGAAAGAGGAACGAGCGTCGCCATGAATTCCGGCTTCATGCCTTCTCGTGGGTAGACCTCGAGTTGCACGATGAAGC
>JALUUK010000359.1 GCA_027021395.1 Acidobacteriota bacterium | reverse complement strand
CTCGGTGGGCCTAGGTGCGCGAGTCATCGTTCCCGCTCTCGAGGATCGAAGTTATGAAGGGAAAGTCCTGCGAATCGCCCCTACGGTGGACGCGCGGTCCGGCACGATCAAGGTGACCGTAGCTCTTGGCGGCCAACCCGGACTCCGACCGGGCCTCTACGTCGACGTCGATCTCGTCACCGCGCAACACCACGATACGATCCTCATCCCCAAACGCGCGCTGGTCTATGACAAGGATCAGACTTTCGTCTTCCGCCTTGGGGATGAACGTCGTGTCGAGCGCTTGCTCGTCACGCCGCGCTTGGAAGACAAGCATTTCATCGAGCCCGCCTCCGGACTGAGTGTCGGCGACCGGATCGTCGTTGCCGGTCAGTCCGGCCTCAAAGACGGCGCCCTGGTCTCACTTCCGGGTGACGACGCCGATGATGACGATGAGGATCGTGACGACGACTCGGTGGCGCATGGGACCGAGGCCGAGAAGAGGGCCTCGCTGTGATTCGACCGCCCGCTCGCGCACCTCGAGTACCTAGCGCGGTCTCCCGCTTCATCACGGAACGGCCCGTCGGTATCGCCGTGGTCTTCTTGGCCGTGACCGTCTTCGGATCGCTCTCGATCGATCTGCTGCCGGTCGAACTCATGCCGGAGATGAGCTACCCCACGCTCACCGTCCGCACGGAATACCCGGGTGCCGCCCCCGAAGAAGTCGAAAACGATATATCGCGTCCAATCGAAGAACAGCTCGGTGTCGTCGGCGGGCTGGTCAAGGTCAGCAGCATCTCCCGGGCCGGGCTCAGCGACGTGGTTCTCGAGTTTTCCTGGGATACCGACATTTCCGACGCGACCCAAGATGTCCTAGAAAAGATCGACGGGGTTTTTCTTCCGCAGAAGGCTGAGCGCCCCCTGATTCTCCACTTCGACCCATCCCTCGACCCGGTGATGGAGTTGAGCCTTTCGGGCCATGGGAATCGATATCAAGGGGAAGGCGGGTTGCGACGCTTGCGCCGGCTCGCCGAGTTGCAGGTCAAGCGCGACCTCGAGCGTATCAGCGGCATTGCCGCCGTGCGCGTCAAGGGCGGCCTAGAAGAGGAGATTCACGTCTCTCTCGAAGAGGAAAAACTGCGTCGCACGGGACTTTCCATTCAAGCGATCATCTCGCGTCTCGAGCAAGAAAACATCAACCTCGCAGGTGGTCGTGTGAAGGAAGGACGTACCGAGTACATGGTGCGCACTCTCAATGAGTACGAAGACCTCCAGGCGATGCGCGACACCATCGTCACTCGCGTCGACGGAATCATCGTGCGCCTCGCCGATCTCGGCTCGGTCGAATGGGGCCACAAGGACCGCGAGATCATCACCCGCACCGACGGGGTAGAAAGTGTTCAGCTCGAAATCTACAAGGAAGGCGACGCGAACATCGTCGACCTTGCGAGGCGCGTGCGCGATGTCGTTGGGGATCTCCCTCGCCGAGGGAGCGATGCCGAAGAGTCGAGCGACCCCAAACCCACCGGGGTAGCGCACACGACGGGGCGCGATGCGATATCCGGAAGCGGACTGGCCCGATATCTCTTCGAAAACGAAGAGGCGTCTCTCGAAATCATCGCCGATCGTTCCATCTTCATCGCATCGTCGATTCGAGAGGTGCTCAACACCGCGTTGCTCGGCGGCGTGCTGGCGATTGCCGTGCTGCTGCTTTTCCTTAGAAAGATCAAACCTACGTTGATCATCGGGCTCAGCATCCCGGTATCCCTCCTGATCACCTTCGCGCCGCTGAACATGCTGGGCATTTCACTCAACATCATGTCGCTCGGCGGCCTTGCGCTCGGCATCGGCATGCTGGTCGATTCCTCGATCGTCGTGCTCGAGTCCATCGTTCGCTGCATCGAAGAAGGAGACAGTCTGAAGCAGGCCGCCATGCGTGGCACGCAGGAAGTCCGCTCAGCCGTCATAGCCTCCACTCTGACCTCCATCGCGGTCTTCTTTCCGATGGTCTTCGTCGAGGGCGTCGCCGGACAAGCCTTCGGCGACTTGGGACTTGCCGTCGTCGTTTCGCTGCTCGCATCGATGGGCGTGGCGCTTTTTCTGATCCCGATGCTGGTAAGCCGATCGGGTTTCTCCCGCGACGGCAAGGCAGATTCACAAAGCGCTGCCACCAAGCCGTTCCGCGAACTCTACGGAAGTGTGTGGTCTTGGAGGAAGTTCAAGGCCTATCACACACCCCTCAAGCGCTGGACCTTGTTCTTGCTCCCGCTGACTCTGGGAGTCTTCTTGATCTCGCTCGCACTTGAGTGCGCGGCGAAACTCGTGTTGATCCCAGCCTTTGCCCTAGTCGTGCTTCTGACGGTGGCGACCTTCAAGGCCGTCGGCACTGTGATCGGCCTGCTGCTCTTCATCGTCAGACCGCTCAATGGGGTAGGGCGCTCCGTCGCGTCCGGCTATTCCCTGCTACTGCGCGGCTGCATAAGACAACCCTTCGTCGTCGCCATTCTGGTCGCAGGCGTTCTGGTCGGCACCTATCGTCTGGCAAGTCGCCTCGATAGTGAACTGTTGCCCGAGGTCCATCAAGATCAATTCACGGTGGAAGTCGCCCTTCCCGTCGGCACCCCGCTCGACGAGACCGACAAAGCGCTCGCGGCCGTAGAGCAAGCCATTCTCTCCGAACGCGAGAGCATTCGCTCGCTGCTTTTGATGATCGGATACGACAGCGCGAATTCCAAGCGCTCGGATGAGGGCGAGCACAGTGCGCGCTTCCAGATTCTCCTCGATTCGGGAGGTGATCCCGCCGAGACCGAACGCCGGGTCGTAGCCCGATTGCGCAAGCTCTTCGCCGGCCTTCCCGATGTTGAGGCGCGCGTCACTCGACCCGTGCTCTTTTCGTTCAAGTCTCCGATCGAAGTCGAAGTCCACGGACATGATCTTTATCGTCTGCGCCTTCAAGCCGAAAAAGTACGCGAGGCCCTCAGCGGATTGCCCGCACTCGCCGACGTAGAGACCACTCAAAAGCCCGGCGCACCGGAAGTACAGATCATCTACGATCGCGACCGCCTCACCCGCTATGGTTTGAACATCGGTGAGGTCGCGCGACGAGTTCGCGACAAGGTCCAAGGTTTCGAGGCGACTCGCTTCAACCTTAAAGACCGCAGGGTCCCGATCGTGGTGCGCCTTGCGCTTTCCGATCGCGAGACGGTCGAAGACGTGCGCGCACTGATCGTCAACCCGGGGGCCGAGCGACCCATTCGACTCGCCTCCGTGGCCGATGTCACCTTGGGTGAAGGGCCGAGCGAAGTTCGCCGCGTGGACGGCCGCCGCGTCGCCTTGGTGCGCGCCAATCTTGGAGAAGGCACTCTCAGCGTCGCCGCCGAACAGATCGAAAACGCCTTACGAAACGACGTCGACTGGCCGGCGGGCATGACCTGGTATATGTCGGGGCAAAACGAAGAATGGGAGCGAAGTCGCCGCACGCTGCTTTTCGCTCTCGGGCTTGGGGCTTTCTTGGTCTATGTCATCATGGCGGCGCAGTTCGAATCGCTGATTCACCCCTTGGTCATCATGTTGACGATCCCCTTGGCTTTCGTCGGCACCTTCGTCGCAATGAGCCTCTTGAAGCTCTCGCTGTCGATCGTGGTCTTTCTCGGAATGATCATGTTGGCTGGAATCGTGGTCAACAATGCCATTGTCCTGGTCGACTACATCAACCAACTTCGAGAGCGGGGTATGCCGCGGGACGAGGCCATCGCTCTCGCCGGGAAGGTCCGATTGCGCCCTATCATGATGACCACGGCAACGACCGTGCTCGGCTTGCTGCCGATGGCACTCGGCCTCGGCGAAGGATCCGAATTGCGCACGCCGATGGCGATCAGCGTGATCAGCGGCTTGTTGGCCTCGACGGTCCTGACTCTACTGGTCATCCCGGCGTTTTACGCCTTGATCGATCGCACCATCGCAAGACTTCTCGGACGCGAGACCGCATTCGAATCACGCCCCGAAAAGGCGAATCCTTCCGGCACCGGTCAAGGCGTCGTGCACACATGACCTTCGCCGTACGACAGAGTACTCGATGGACGACTTCAACGAGCGAATGAAAGCAGCGGATGAAACGGACGAATCGATGAACCCTCGAAGCATGGAAAACGAACCGGCGCTGCCACGTTTTTCGCTCAAGAGACGCGTCACGGTGCTGGTGATTTTCCTCTCGATGCTCGTCATCGGCCTCGTCGCCGCAAAGCGAATCCCCGCCGAATTGATGCCCCGCGGCTTCGAAGAAGATTTCCTCCGCGTACAAGCCCCTTGGCCCGACGCCCCTGCGCGCGAGGTCATGGAGAAGATCACGGAACCGCTCGAAGAAGAACTCGGCACCATTCGCGGACTTCGAAAATTGAATTCCTATTCATCTCGCGGAAGCAGCAGCCTCTTCCTTTCCTTCAAGCAGGGGACCGACATGGACGTCGCCTATCGCGAGGTCCGCGATCGCATAGAACGGGCAAGACGCCTCTTCCCCGACGATGTCGAAAAGGTCTACATCCATAAGTTCGATACGGCGGACATCCCGATCATGGTCTTCGGCGTTGCCATCGACGCAAGTATCACCGATGCCTACGATCTGATTCAGCAGGAGGTCATACTACCTCTCTCGCGTATCGACGGCGTCGCCAACATCACCGGAGACGGTCTCGAGCAAAAGGAGGTGCTGATCGAACTCGATCGCGAACGCCTGAGTTCTTCGGGCGTAAATCTCTATGAGTTGGCTCAGCAGCTCGGCGACGACAACTTCACCATGGCCAGCGGCCACGTACTCAGCGACGGTCGCAAGATGTTGTTGCGATCCGTCGCGCGCTACGACAGCGTGGAAGCCCTCAATGACCGCCTAGTGACCCCCTCGCTCCGCCTTGGTGATATCGCCACCATCAAGTACGAAATTCCCGAGCAGCGCTACCGCGCCCGAGCGATGAGCAAACCGGCGATCGCCTTGATCGTGCGCAAGGAGGGCGACGCGAACACGCGTGCCGTCTCGGAGCGCGTCGTTGCCGAGTTTGAGAAGCTCCAGACCAACCCACGTCTCTCGGGACTCGAGATGGTGGTGCTCTTCAACCAAGGAGATGTGATAGACGAGCAGCTCCAAACTCTGATCGACAGCGGCAAGATCGGGGGAGTCATCGCCGCGGGCGTTCTTTTCCTCTTTCTGCGCCGTATTCGCATGACCTTGATCATCGCGCTATCGATCCCGCTCAGCATGCTCATCGGGCTTTCCGTCATGTATTTCGGCGGCGAGACATTGAACATACTCACGCTTCTCGGCTTGATGATCTCAGTCGGCCTGTTGGTCGACAATTCCGTCGTCGTCGCCGAAAACATCCACCGTCTGCATCGAGAGGGACGAAGCCGGCGGGATGCAGCGATTCACGGGGCCGGCGAGATTTCCCTGGCGATTACGCTCTCGACGCTGACGACCTTGGTGGTCTTTCTGCCGATACCCGTCATGGAAGGGCAGATACGCTTCTTCTTCGCCAGATTGGCCATTCCGGTCTGCGTGTCGCTGGCCGCATCGCTCTTTGTCGCGCTGGTCTTCATTCCGCTCTGCGTCTACCTGACCCTTCCTACCACGAGCGAAGCCAAAGCCGAGGTCGGCCTGTTTCGACGGCTCCACCAACGGGTCAACGACGTCTTGCGCCGCGCTTATGAACTCACCTTCGGCTTGCTCAACCGGGCATATGGCCGGGTGATGAGCTGGTGCCTGAGTCATCGCCTAGAGACACTGCTCGCCGTGCTCGCCGTCTGCGCTCTGACCTTCGGCCCCATCAAGGAACAGGTTGAAGTCGTCGATCAGCAGGAAGACGAGAAGGCACAGTTCACCATCCCCGTCGAAATGCCTCCGGGAACGACATTGGAAGAAGCGGAAGAGTGGTTTCTTGCAGCGGAAAAGGTCGTCGAAGAGGGGCGGGAGGAATGGGATCTCGACGGCTGGTTCTTGGTGCACGACAAATCGTCCGGAAGAATCCAGGGGTGGTTCAAGCGCCCGCGCACCAAGAGCATTCAAGCCCGAGAGGTCGTAAAGCAAGTCGCCGAGAAGCTGCCGAAGCCGCCCGGCGTCAAACTCTATATCGATGAAGATAGCGACGTGAATCAATCCCGGGCGGAGTCTACCTACTACGTCGTAATCCACGGAGAAAACCCCGACCAACTGGCCGAAGTCGCAGAAACGCTCGAGAGTTACTACTTGCAGGTCGATGGCGTCTTGGGCCTTCGCCGGCGCGCCGGCCCCTCCCCGGGAGAAATCGGCTTGGTGATCGATCGCGCGAAGGCTCAGAACGTGCAAGCCAACCCGCGCGTGATCGCCGGAGTCGTCGGCTACGCCTTGCGTGGAACATCCTTGCCCCGTTTCTATCGCGACGGGCGCGATATCCCGGTGCGCATCCGTTTTGAAGAAAAGGATCGTGAAAGCCTGACCGAACTTGCCGACTTCGCCGTTCCCACCGACACCGGCTCATTCTTGCCGCTCGGTGCGCTGACCAACGTGGTGCGCCTCGAAGACGAAGAGGGAATCTTCCGCCGAGACAAGCGAATTTCCCGTACGATTACGCTCGAACTCGAAAGCGGTAAGGAAAGCGAAACCAGAAGACGGCTCGCCATGATGAAGGCAGGAATCGATCTTCCCGAGGGCGTCATCTTCGGAGAAGACATACAAGCGCAGAGCTTCGCTGACGACTTCGCCGGAGCGCGCATGGGCATGATGCTTTCCGTCGCCTTCATCTACCTATTGATGGCGTTTCTCTTCGAAAGCTTCATCCTGCCGCTTTCCATCATCTTCACGATTCCACTAGCGGGCATCGGTGTGATCTGGGGGCACTTTCTCTCGGGACGCAACATCGACTTTCTCGGCTTCGTCGGAATCATCATTCTGGTAGGTGTCGTGGTGAACAACGGCATCGTGCTCATCGACTACGTCAATCGGCTTAGAGGTCGAGGACGAGAACGAAAGCAGGCCGTTCTGCTTGCAGTCGAACGCCGCTTTCGTCCGATCATGATGACTTCCATTACGACCATCGGCGGACTGATCCCTTTGACGATGGCCGGCGCGGGCTCGATCGGCATCAGCTACACGAGTTTCAGTCTGACTCTGATCGGCGGGATGGCCACCGCGACGATACTGACTCTGCTGATCGTACCCACGCTCTACACGCTCTTCGATGATCTGCGCCACCGCTCCCTCGAAATCGGGGCGGCCGCGGCTCGAGCGCTTGGCGTCGCCCTTCGGCGATTCGTCCCGTCTCGCTGATGACCCCACCTCGAAAAGCCCGTCATCGCGGGTTTTTCGGGAGATCGCGCCCCGAGCGGCACTTTCCGCTCGGCAAACGGCCTGTCTCCCGGCGGTCTTCGCGGATATCATGCCCGTTTCCGTTTTCGCATCGAGGCGCCGGATCACCCCTTATTCCTTTTTCGGAATTCGGAATCCGGATTCGGGATTCGATGCCGATGCTGTGCCGACGCTTCGTATTGGAGAAGATGATATGCGCTGGTTCGAGAAAAAATTCGATGTCGTGACACAAGGATTCGGGGCAGTCATCTTGCTCCTGTGCCTCGCTGCGCCCCTGGAGTCGATGGCCGGAAGCCGCCCCCATGGCGGGCTCTTGCGTTTTCCCGACGTCAATGAAACCCATATCGTCTTCGGCTATGCCAACGACCTGTGGATGGTTCCACGTGAAGGCGGCACCGCCACGCCTCTGGCCAACCCCCCGGGCGGCGAGTCCCGCCCCCGCTTCAGTCCCGACGGCAAGACTGTGGCCTTCCAAGGGAACTACGAAGGCAACCGGGACATCTACACCATTGCGACCGACGGCGGGGTTCCTTTTCGGGTGACCTATCATCCAGCAGCGGAGCGTCTCTGCGAATGGACGAGCGACGGACGGCTGATTTTCTCGAGCAACGGCACCTCCCACATGCGGCGTATTTCCGAACTCAAGACCGTCGGCGCGACAGGGGGTCTTCCTGAAAAACTGCCCGTTCCCTACGGCAACTGGGGAACGATCAGCAAGGACGGCCGCTGGCTGGCCTATACGCCGGGAACGCGCGACCACCGTACCTGGAAGCGCTATCGCGGCGGCCTCGCCTCGGACATCTGGCTTTTCGACCTCGAGAAGAAGACTTCAAAGAGAATCACGAAGTGGGAAGGCACCGACACCCAGCCGATGTGGCACGGGACGAAGATCTACTACCTCTCCGATCGTGGGCCCGCACATCGCATCAACATCTGGTCTTATGACACGAAAACGAAGCGGCGCGCCCAGATCACGCACTTCAAGGACTTCGACATCAAGTACGCGGCCATGGGTCCCGGACCCGACGGAGATGGAGAAATCGTCTTCCAAAGTGGGGCCGATATCTATCTGATCGGACTCGAATCGAAGCAGCCGCGCCGCATCGAGGTGACGATCCCCGGGGCGACCGCCGGCATACGCACGCAGGTCGTCGATGTTTCGGACTCGATTCGCTCGTGGTCGATCTCGCCGAAAGCCAAGCGTGTCGCCGTCACGGCCCGAGGGGATGTCTGGACTCTTCCCGCGCAAAAGGGCAGTCCGCGAAACCTCAGCAAGTCCAGCGGTTCCGCCGAACGCGATGTGGAATGGAGCCCGGATGGACGTTGGCTAGCCTATCTATCCGACCAGAGCGGCGAGTACGAACTCTACATCACTCAGTCCGACGGCAAGACGGAGCCGCGACGACTGACCCACGACGGATCGTCCTTCCGATTTTCACCGACCTGGTCACCTGACTCGAAATGGATCGCCTATTGGGAAAAGACCGGCGCAGCGTTTCTGGTCAACGTCGAGGACGAAAGTAAAGTCAAGATCGACCAAGATCCCTACCCCGGCCAATTTCCCGGCTCCGCCTTGAACTTCTCTCACGACAGCCGCTTCATCACCTACGCGCGAAGCAGCGACGAGGGGTTCTCCGGCTCGGTCTATATCTATGACATCGAGGCCGCGAAAAGCCGCAAAGTGACCTCCGACCTCTTCAACGATGCGGCTCCGGTCTTCGATCGCAAAGGGGATTATCTCTTCTACAAGACGAACCGTCATTTTCAGCCGACCTATTCCGATCTCGATACGACCTTCATCTATCGTGGATCACAGGTACTCGTCGCCGTCCCCCTGCGAAGCGATCAAGAATCCCCCTTTGCGCCTACAAGCGACGAGGAAAGCTGGGAAGATGAAGAAGACGGGGACGAAAAGAAAGATGACGAAGGCGACGACGGCGAGGAAGATCAAGACGGCACGGACTCCGCGGATGATGACAGCAAATCTTCAAGCGCGGAAGACGATGGTGTCTCCGGTCTTTGGGAAGGCTCGATTTCTAGCGGCATGGCCGAATTCCCCCCGGGGATGAACTTCACGTTGACCCTTCATGTCGCTGCAGATGGCTCGGTTTCCGGATCGATCAGCATCATCATCGGATCCGCCTCTATCGACAGCGGAACTTACGACAAAGACACGGGCGCCATCGACCTAAAGTTGACGGCGGATGACGGCAGTGTTTGGACGGCCTCCGGTACGATCCTCAATGGGTCGCTGAATGTCACCGCCTCGAACGCAATGGGCATGAGCGTCGAGTTGACCGGAACCCGCATCTCAGCGGCAACGAATGACACCGACGATGACGGCGACGATACGAGTGAAGACAAAAAGAAAGACAAGAAAAAGGTCAAGAAGGTCGAAATCGCCTGGGAAGGTTTCGAACATCGTGCCGTGCAGATCCCGGTGCCGCCGGGCAACTTCGGGACGATCGCCGTCAACGACAAGGGGCATTTGATCTACTCGCGCTTCGCCGCGGACGGTCCTCCTTCGATCAAGATCTTCGACATGAAGGATGAAAAGAAAGAGGAAAAGGACGTCGCCAAGGGTGCTGGAGCGTTCATGCTATCGGCCGACGGGAAACACATGCTCGTGCTGCGTGCCGGTAAAGCGCAGATCCTCAAGGCGAGTGCCGGAGCCACTGGAAAGAACGTTCCCACGGCCGGTATGATCGCGAGAATCAACCCCCGCGAAGAGTGGCGTCAGGTCTTCCTCGATGCTTGGCGACAGATGCGCGACTTTTTCTACGACCCGAATATGCACGGTGTCGACTGGGAAGCCATGCGCGATCACTACGGTGCGATGATCGACGACTGCGCCACGCGAGAGGACCTGTCTTTCGTGATCCGCGAATTGATCTCGGAACTGAACGCGGGGCACGCCTACTACTTCGGCCCCAAGCCCACCGATCCTGGGCCGAGCCTTCCGATCGGGCTGCTGGGAATCGATTTCGAAGTGGTCGACGGTGCCTTCCGGATCAGCAAGATCTACGAAGGCGGCGACTGGGATATCGACGCTCGCGGCCCGCTCAGCGCCCCGGGACTCGATGTCGAGATAGGCGATTTCCTACTCGAGGTCAACGGCTCCGCGCTGGATCCGACTCAAAGTCCGTGGGCGGCGTTCCAAGGCCTCGCCGAGCGCGCGGTCTCCATCACCGTTTCGAAAAAGCCGGTCAAAGACGACGATGCTCGAGAAATCATCGTCAAGCCGATCACCTCGGAAGCGAACCTTCGATACCGCGCCTGGATCGAAAAGAACCGCCGCTACGTCGCAGAAAAGACCGACGGCCGCGTGGGTTATATTCACGTGCCCGATACGGGCATCAACGGCCAAAACAACCTCTTCCGTCAGTTCTTCGGACAACTCCATCTCGATGCGCTGATCATCGACGAACGCTGGAACGGCGGTGGGCAGATTCCGACGCGTTTCATCGAGTTGCTCAACCGGCCGGTGATGAACTACTTCGCGCGACGAGATGGGAAAGATTGGGTTTGGCCGCCGGATGCGCATCACGGACCGAAAGTCATGCTGATCAACGGACATGCCGGCTCGGGCGGCGACGCTTTCCCGGCTTACTTCCGTGCCGCGGGGCTCGGCAAACTGATCGGCACGCGAACTTGGGGCGGACTCATCGGCATCGCCGGCAGCCCGGGAATGATCGACGGATCCGGAATCACCCTGCCCTCTTTCGCCTTCTACGAAAGCGACGGAACCTGGGGAATCGAGGGCCATGGAGTCGACCCCGACATCGAAGTCATCGACGATCCGGCATTGATGGTCGATGGCGGGGATCCGCAGCTCGATGCCGCCATCAAGCATATTCTCGGCGAATTGCGCTCCAAGGCCTACAAGCCGCCCAAGCGCCCGCGCTATCCCAATCGCAGCGGAATGGGCATCGCCCCCGCCGACAAGTGA
>JALUUK010000358.1 GCA_027021395.1 Acidobacteriota bacterium | reverse complement strand
CGCCCCGTCTTTCGTCGAGCGCGTCCTTTGGAATTCTTCGAGGTTCAAGACGATCGCCAGATCTTTCATGAATGGTTGATTCAACCCGGTCCCGGACAGCGGGTGGACGATCAGCCTTACGTCATCCGCGGAGAGATGGGTACCGACGCGATCACCGAGGTCGATCCCCAGCAGCAACAGAGTTGGGCGGGCCGGCGCATCAGCTTGATCCTTTGCGCCTATCGCAAGTTTGAACCGCCCGAAGGGAGCGGGATGGCCGGGCATGTCGGACGCATGGTCGTGACGGGCGACGCGGACTTTCTTTCGGATCGCGACTACCAGGGACCGAATGCCGAGCTGGCACTCAACCTCTTTCGTTGGTTGGGCGATACCGAGGTACTGATTCCCAAGAAAGGGGATTCGACCTTGCGACTGGCCAAGAGTTCGATGCAGGTCACACCGGATCGCTTCAACTTCGTCACCGGTATGGTCGTGTTGTTGCCGGTGGCCATTTTCCTCGTCGGCTGGATCGTTTGGTTCGCGCGGAGAAGCAAATGAAGATTCGAGGCTTGGTCTTCGGACTCGTGGTGCTGGTGGCTCTTGCCGCTTTTGCCTATCGGCAGGTTCAGCAGGATATCGACGAAGGCAAGATGAAGCCGGGCGAACTCATCTTCCCCTATCCCGCATCACGCGTTGCCGCCTACGAGATGACGCTCGACGGCGTCAAGCTCGTCGTACGGCGCGCCGAGGGGGGAGGTTGGGAGAAGGTCGAAGGGCCCGAGGAGGTCAACCTCGACTACGTGGTGGATGTTCTCGGCGCATGGAGCGGTGTGCGTTTTGTCTCTGAGGTCGATGCGGAACCGACACCCGAAGCTCTCGAACGCTACGGGCTGCAACCTGCCGCCTTGTCCATCACGGTGACGATGCGCGAGATCGAAGGCGCGGAACCGGTCCGAAACGCCCCTGCCTTGTATCTCGGCAAAGCCTCTCCGGTGCAACCGGCCTACTACGCGCGCATCAACGGTTTCCCCCGGGTCGTCTACGTCGGCCCGACGGTCGCGAATCTCTACATGGGGGTCGGGCGCGAACTCTTCGGACAGGAAGGGATCGAGCCGGATGAAGCAAGAGCGAGGGAGATGTTTCGGTAGCCGTCTGCTGCCGCACTACTCGACGACTTCGAAATCGAGCGTGCGGATCGTTTGCGGGCCGCCTTCGGCTCCGGCGGTGAAGGTGACGGTGTACTTTCCAAGCGGGAAGACCTTGGCGGGGATGTCCCACGATCGAGGTCCCCGGCCGTCCTCGAGCGAGCCCGTTTTCCCGAACGCTCGCTTTTCCCTTGCTTCTCCTTCGGTCGGCTCGTAGACGAATTGCCACGTCAGAGGTACGGGACCCGGCGCATCCGGCGCATCGTCGATCTCGACGAAGAGCTGGAATCTTTCGCTGCGGCTCAGGCTCTTGGTCATGCGCGGCATCATCAAGTACTCCCCGCGCCGGAACGGGACCGTCCCCTCGACCGGTCCTTGCGCTTCGACGAGGGAAACCGCGAGGATCGGATCGCTGACTCCGGGGGCTTTGGTGTCGGGTGTTTCCACGATCAATTTCTCGCGCAGTGCCGCCGCACTTGCGCCGCGCCGGTCGATCAAGACGGCGGAGATCTGCCAAGTGCCGGGAGGGATGGAGCGAACGGCCTGCAGGCGAATCCAATCGTCGTCTCGGTCGGGCACGGGCTCGGTGACGAAGGCCTCTTCGGGAATATCGATGCTGAAACCAAGGGAGGAGTCGGACAGGGGCGTGAGCTGTGCGGTGGCCGCAAAGCGTTGGGCGAGGCTCGTTGCCGACCCATCCCACCGCGGCATCAATTCCGCACGCGGAACCGCCAGCGTGATGGCCACGAGATCTCGCGCTCCACGGCCGCCGAGACGATGAGTTTTCAGCAGCCCGGAGAATGTGCCGACGAATTGCTCGGTCTCCACGATGGCACGCATCAATTCGCGTTCCGTGGGGACCTGCTGCAGGCGTGCAAGGTCCATCGCCGTACCGAGCGTTCCGCCGGGATAGGGAAGCTGGTCGAGGATCTTGGTCATTCTCGGATCGAGTCCAAGGGTGGATTTGTCCTGCTCGAGCGGATTGTTGATGTCGAAGAAAATCGAAGCGAAACGCGGTTCGTCCGAAAGCTTCCATTCATTGGTGTTGTCCCGCACGAAAGGAACGATCGTGATCGCGCGGTTCGCTGCATTTTCGAGGCCTTGGTAATGCCAGCGCAGCAGACCTCGATTGCCGATGGTGGAGTCTTGGGTGTTGAAATTGTAATCCCGCTCGATGTCGTTGGGAGGGCCGAGCAAGATGTAGATCTTGCCGCGATCGGTTTTCCAGCCCGCTTTGACGCCGGAAAACTGGCGGTTGGCCTCCACCACGCGTTGCCAGAAGGAGTAGCGGGCTTCATTTTCCGGGGTGATCGGATTCGGATCGCGCCGGCTCCAAAAGCGGTGGATGAAGGCGATCCGCGATTCTTGGCTGTCTAGG
>JALUUK010000357.1 GCA_027021395.1 Acidobacteriota bacterium | reverse complement strand
ATTCGGTGCGCAGGCTTCGAGCCAAATGGAAAGAGTTTCGGACGGTTCTCGCGCGGCAGCGAGCCGTTCACTCAAGAGACGCCGGTCGAGATCTTCTTCCTGCACCTTGCTCCGCCTCGAGGTCGGCGCATCGACCGACCCATCGGGGGGTGTTCCCACGTCGAAAGCCGCTCACCCGGCGCGGCTCGGATGCCGCTGCTTCCGGAGAAACGACCGGTTCGACGGTTCTCGAACACTCCCGCTCGGCACGTTCGTCGGTGACCCGGGCCGAGGTGCGGAGATTGTACACGACACGACGCTGCGGGAATCAGCGGCTCCAGCCGTTGGCTTTCTTGGCGGGCACGATGGCTCGGCGGCCGGCAAGACCGCGCGGCCGATTGAACATGCGCTTCAGTCTCACTTTGGCTTGAGTCTCGATCTGACGTACTCGCTCGCGACTGACCCCCATCTTCGCACCGATCTCCTTCAAGGTGAGAATGGCGCACCCTTCGAGGCCGAACCGGTGTTTGATGACGATGCGTTCTTGATCGTTGAGATGCTGAAGCGCGCGCGTCACCAGAGTGGTTCCCTCTTGCTTGAGGAAAGTGTCCTCCGGGCTGGTGATATCCTGATCGACGAGATAGTCGCCCACGCGCGTAGTGCTTTCCTTACCAACGGAATCGTCGAGCGACATTTCCGGCGCGCTGACCTGGAGGACTTGATCCACCTTCTTGATCGGTGTCGAGAGCTTCTCGGAAATCTCGGCGCGTCGAGGCGCGCGCCCGAGTTCCTTGCGCAAGGAACGCTCCGCCTCGCGCACTTCCTTCACCTTCTTCATTTGGTAGGTCGGAACGCGTACCAAGTTGACCTGCTCGGCCAGAGCTTTGAGTATCGACTTGCGAATCCACCAGATGGCATAGGTGATGAATTTCGTGCCGCGCCCCGGATCGTAGCGCCGAGCCGCTTCGAGCAGGCCGAGATTCCCCTCGTTCAGCAGGTCTTCGAGCGGCAGCCCGAGGTTTCGGTACTCGCTCGCCACTTTGACGACGAAAGAGAGGTTGGAGGCGACGAGATGATCGAATGCTTTCTTGTCGCCGTCGCGGACCCGACGGGCCAACTCTTGTTCCTGCTCTTTGGTCAGGAGCGGGTAGGCACGAATTTCCGTGAAGTACCGGCTCAAAACGGTCTTGTCGGTGTTCGCTTTCATGCTGTCCCTGTCGTGGCCACGAAGAAAACCCCTCTGTTCTCACGTGGATACGCGCATCACTCGCCTGGGACCTGTAGACGCCACCGTACCGGTGCTTGCCGGAGGATCTCGCCACTGCCCCGCCTGCCGACCCAGCCGAGCCGACATTTCCCTCAAGGTGTCATCTGCGGAACGCGCTCCCCAGCGCATCTCGCAAACGAAAACAAGACCGACAGCCGCAGCATTTACCGACGGGAAGAAGCGAACCCTATTGCCGATGGCCGAGTGGGGGTCGGCCCGGCGTCGCGCTCGTGACTCCCGTTTCCCGCGCTGGTCACACCTTGAGGCAATTTGAATCCGAAATGCGCGATAAGTCAATAGCCGCGGCAACAAATGCCGATGGCATGAGGCCGAAGATCTTTTCGCCCGGGCTTCGATTCAGGGCCTTGGCCGCCCCAGCCGGCCCGCCCGATTCACGCCGCGAGACGTCCGGCAAAGACCTGGGATGTCCGAACTTGGCCGCTCTTTTTTCCGCTCAGTGGAAGGTGAAGGGCCCGCGATCGTCGTCGCGAACGACGGTGTATCTTTTTCTTCGCGTAAAGCGAAATCTCACTCCGCCCCAGCCGCCCGGCCCGAAAAAGAACTTGATGTAGATGAACGCGACGGCCATGCCGCCGAGATGGGCGAAATTGCTCACGGCCGAATTGTTGATGTGCGAAGTCATCGCGCCGTAGAGATCGAGCGCCAGATAGATCCACCCGAGTGTCTTGGCCCGCATCGGAATCGGCGGAATCAGCAGCATGATCATGCGATTCGGATTGAAGAGAATGAATGCCATCACGACGCCGATCACACCCGCCGATGCCCCGATCACCGGAACCGCTTGGCCCATCCACGCATTGAGCACGGCATGCAAGACACCACCACCGGCGACGCAGGCGAGGAAGAAATAGAGAAATCTCCGCGACCCGAGCATGCGCTCCACCTCGCCGCCGAACATCCAAAGCCCGAGCATGTTCATCAGCAGGTGGAATATGCCGCCATGCAAGAAGCCGTAGGTGAGCAACTGCCAGAGCGCCCCACGGAAAAGCAGGGGAGACCATACCCCGAGCCACAAAGAAATCAGCGATTCCCCACCCGGCCCGTAGGAAGAGCGCAAGAACAGCTCGATGAAGGTCTGCACGGCAAATGCCACGCCGAGCGCGATCAACAAACGACGCAACATCGGCGTGACGGGCGGCCCAGCCATGCTGTAGCCACCCCCGAAGGGCGATCTTCCAAATTGAGACATCATTCTCCTCAGACCACAAACCCACCCCCCTCACACCCCCCTCACACCACCC